>JAFMSC010000449.1 GCA_017353825.1 Hyphomicrobiaceae bacterium
CAGCGCTCCCAGCGCCGCGCGCACCGCAAACCCGAGATGGGCGTCGGCACGCGCCTGGCCGTCCAAGGCCAGTGCCCCGGCGCAGCCGGCGCGGACCAGCAGGTCGGGGGCCACTTCGTGGGCGCCGCGCACGACGATGCCTTTCGCTTCGAAGAAGCGCACCACGCGCGACAGGACCGAATCGTCACCGCCTGCCAGCATGCGTAGGATCTGTGGCAGGCTGAGGAATAATCCCCAGTCGGGCCGCACTTTCCACAGGTCCGGACGCCGCACGCCCCCGGCAATCACCAGCGCGTCGATGTGCTGACCGCGCAAGGCGCCCACCATGCGCCCGATCTGTCCCCAGTTCACCCAGGTGTGCGGGAAGCGCGCGACGGCCGGGTCGGCCTCGCCCTCGATGGCGACGATGTGCACGCTGCCCCGGCGTGCGATCACGCTCTCGGCGATCATCAGGGGCAGCCGGCCGCCGCCCGCCAGAATGCCGATCCTGCCGATGGCCGCGGCTGCCACGCCGGAAACGGGGTGCTCAAGGCTTGCCGGCGCCGCGCGGCTCATGTCTCGGCGTGTGGGACGCACAGGCCGCGCTTGCCGCGGGCGCGGATGAAGGCGACGATCTCGGCGACGATCGGGTGGTCCTTGAACTCCTTCTCCACGTCCTCGGTGCGCTCCACCAGCGTGCCCTCATCGGCGAACAAGAGCCGGTAGGCGCGGCGCAGCGAGTGGATGTCCTCGCGTGAGAAGCCGCGCCGCTGCAGGCCGACAATGTTGAGCCCGGAGAGGTGTGCGCGGTTGCCGAACGCCATGCCGTAGGGGATGAGGTCGTTCTCCAGGCCCGACATGCCGCCGAGGTAGGAGTGGGCGCCCACGCGTGTGAACTGGATCACCGCCGCGCCGCCGCCGATGCCGGCGTAGTCGCCCACCGTCAGGTGGCCGGCCAGCATGACGTTGTTGGAGCAGATCACGTCGCTGCCGATGCGGCAGTCGTGGCCGACGTGCGAATTGGCGAGGAACGTGCAGCGGTCGCCGACGATGGTCTCCATGCCGCCGCCTTCGGTGCCAGGGTTGATGGTGACGCCCTCGCGGATCCGGCAGTCGGAGCCGATGGTGAGCGTGGAGGGCTCGCCCTTGTACTTGAGGTCCTGCGGCTGGTGGCCGATGGAGGCGAACGGAAAAATGCGCGTGCGCGCGCCGATAATGGTGCGGCCGGCGACCACGACGTGGCTCACGAGCTCGACGCCCGCGTCGAGGGCGACCTCGGCGCCGACGTGGCAAAAAGGACCGATGCGCACGCCGGCGGCTACGCGGGCGCCGTCCTCGACCACGGCCGTGGAGTGAATCTCAGGCTTTGTCGACATCATCCCGGTCCATGATCATCGCGCTTACCTCGGCTTCCGCCACCACCTGGCCGTTGACCTTCGCCTCGCCGAAGAAGCGCCATGCCCGCCCGCGGTTGCGGATCTTCTTGACGTGATAGTAGAGCTGGTCGCCCGGGAAAACCGGCCTGCGGAACTTGGCGCGGTCGATGCCCATGAAGTAGACGAGCTGTGGCTTATAGGTAGCAGCGAGGTGGTGCACGCAGAGCGCACCGGCGGTCTGGGCCAAGCCCTCGATGATCAGCACGCCCGGCATCACCGGGAAGCCGGGGAAGTGGCCCTGGAAGAACGGCTCGTTGACGGATACGGCCTTGATGCCTACGGCGCTTTCGTCGCGGTCCATGTCGACGATCCGGTCCACCAGCAGGAACGGATAGCGGTGCGGCAAGAGCTCGAGCACGCGCCGGATGTCCGCGCTTGCAAGCGTCTTGTTCTCAGGCCCGGATTGATCCATCGAGGTTGCGCGCTCCCGCCTCGCTTTTCTTATACGCCCCTGTGTCTAAGCCAAATTCCGGCCGATTTGAAGCGCGGCAAAGGAGCGGCGGGGCCGTCGGGCGCCTTCGCGCCCGTTATGCGAGGTTTTAATCGGAGCTTGCGCGCAACGCGTCTGGCCCCCTGGCTGTGCCAGCAACCCAGGCTTGGCAAACCTTAATGTCGGTCGGATCGAAGGCGACGAGATCGGCGCGGTAGCCGGGGGCAACGCGGCCGAGGGCTTTGCCCAAGCCTAGGAACGCCGCCGGTTCCGTCGAGGCGAAGCGCAAGGCCTTGGTGAGTGGCACCCCGAGCAGTGCCACACAATTGCGCACGGCGTCTGCCATGGCGATGGCGGCTCCGGCGAGGGTGCCGTCGGCTCGGGTGCAGCGCCCGTCGCGGACCGCGATCCCGGCGCCGTTGAGGATGAAGCCTGGCTTGCGCCCGCCGACCGGCGGCATGGCGTCGCTGACGAGCATCGGGCGCGCGCTGCCTCGTAGCGCCAGCCGCAGCATAGCGGGCGCGACGTGGTGGCCATCGACAATCATGCCGAACCAGGCGTTGTGCGCTTCGAGCGCGGCAGCGATCGGTCCGGGCTCACGGCTGCCGAGCTCAGCCATGGCGTTGAAGAGGTGCGTGAACCCGGTGAGCCCTTCGGCGAGGGCGGCTTTGGTCTCCGCGTAGGTCGCCACGGAGTGGCCGAGCGCCACGCGAATGCCGGCCTCGGTGAGGCGGCGGATGAAGCCCGGCGAGGTCCGCTCCGGCGCCAGCGTCACCAGCATCGCCTCGAGTCCGGCCCGGCCCGCGATCAGGGCCGGAGCGTCCTCGGCGCTGGGCGTGCGGAACAGCGCCGGATTGTGCACGCCAGGTTTCTCCGGCGACAGGAAAGGCCCCTCCAAGTGGATGCCGAGCACGCCAGGGTTTGTTCTGGCCGCCTTACGCACGCCCGCCATGGCGGCCTGCATCTTCCGGGGCGTATCGGTGATCAGCGTTGGCAGCAGCGCCGTTGTGCCATAGCGAAGATGCGCCTCGGCGATTCGCTCGATGGTCCCGGGCTCGGGTGCATCGTTGAAGAGCACATCGCCGCCACCGTTGACTTGGCAGTCGATGAAGCCGGGCGCGAGCCAGGCTCCTTCGGGCACACCATAACGTGGCACACCAAACGGCACTTCGCGCCTGGGAAGGACGGCCGCGATGCGGGGCCCGTCGATGACGACGGCGCAGTCGTGGTGCAGGCGCGCCCCGTCGAATAGCGTATCCGCCACCACCGCATGCTGGATCGTTGGCAGCTGGCTCATGTCGAGGAAGGATCGTTGCTGGCCGCACGCCGCTGCATTTCGAGGGGTGTGGGCTCGGTCACGCGAAGCGCAGACCCAACGTGCCCACCGACAGGATGTTTCGGTCCTCGCTGTCGCTCGACACCACCTACAGCTGGCGTGGTCATCGCGTGCGGGTGACTTTCTGGAGGTGGCGGGGGCTGTCGACGTCGAGGCCCAGGCGGTCGGCGAGGCGGATCAGCATGGCGTAGAAGCTCTGCACGAGGCACACGGCGTCGGTCTCGGGGTGCTCGGAGGCAAGCGCGCGAAGGCGGCCGGGCTCGGAGGCCGCGGCGCCGGGCT
>JAFMSC010000450.1 GCA_017353825.1 Hyphomicrobiaceae bacterium
GGGCGGGGCGCCGCGTCACACGGAGAAGTTCCGGCGGATAATGCCGGGGCTGAAGAAGGTCATAACCTCGCCCGCGAACTTGAGCGAGAAATAGACAAACCCCAGCCCAATCGCGGTGAGCGCGCCCACCGGGCCCAGCCCCACGGCGCGGGCGCGGGTGACCACCCGGACCAGCACCTGCCACAGCTCCCGCAGCCAGCGCACGAACGACGCCACCGGATTGGTGTGCAGCAAGGCTGCGAACCGGTACCTGCCCTTCCAGTAGACGGCATCATGCCCGCGGCAAAGAGCGCGGACCACGAAGGTGCGCGCGCCCTGCGGAGGCGGATGGGAGACGCTGGAGCGGCCCTGGCGATAGATTGAGAACCCTTGCTCGCGCAGCGACTTGGCAAGCTGCGCGCATTGCCCGCGGTAAGCGGGAGCGTCGGGAAACGGGTTGGCCAGGAAAAACGGGCGACTGACGGCAAGGTTATTGGCGTAGAAGGTCTTGTGCGGGTAGACGCCGCAGGACGACGGCCGCGGCGGGAAGACCCAGAAGGCGGCGAAAAGCTTGTCGTAGAACGTCTCCGTCGCGTGATAGGTCTCGCCCCCGACAATGCTCATGGCGGGGTCGCTCATGGCCGACAACAGCCCTTGCAGCCAGCCCTCGTCCGGGATCACATCGCTGTCCAGAAAGATCAGAGTATCTCCCTTTGCGAGCTGGGCGCCTTTGTTCTTCTGCTCGTAGTAGCGCTGCCCCGGGGTCGGAACGAACAGGATCGTGCCGGGCCAAAGGGCTCGGTCGATATTTGCGGCGACAGCCGCGCTTGGCACGGCTGGGTCGACGGCGTCGCTGTCGTAGAGGACGAGGAGCTCTGCACTCAGATCGCGCTCGCGGGCTGCCAGCGCCATCTGAGCGCCGAGCTGCTCCAGCATGCGGTTGGCTCGCTCCAGCTCGGAGAGCTTGGCGTTTTCCCATTCCACGATCACCGAGACGAGCGTGCGCATCCTCTAAGCTCCCTGAACATTGCGATAGGGATAGGCGCGTATGCTGGCCAGGGGTGACAGGCAGCCGGCGGCAAAGCACAGGCTCGTGCATCCCTTGCGCCAGTGCGCGCGGGCAGAGCGCGGGCGCAGCGCCAGGACCAGCGCTGCCGAAAGCATCAGCTTCACGACCCCGGAAACGCTCCGCTCCAAGGCCCTAAGGGTGATGCGTGCCGCCGCCATCGGGCCGAGCTCGTTCTTGGATATGCGCTGAAAGTAGTTGCTCCCCGCAGCGAAGGCCCGCGTAGCCTGGTAGCCCAGCGTGCGCCGTTCTGCGTGGGTGTCCTCGAACACCTCGATGTCACGAACGCGCAGAAGCTTGCCGCCCCGCTTGTGGGCGCGCATGAAAAATTCGCGGTCGCTGCCACCCGTGAACTGCATCGACTCGTCGAAGCGCAGCGACAGCGGCGGCCTCACCAGGCGCGCCTTGAAGAGAACGTTGCACGTGGCAAGCGATTCGCGGAATTCCCAGGACATTGGGCCGGCGGGCGAGAGCACATCGCCGAGGGGGACGGTCGCAAGGGTGACGGGCCCAAGGGTGACGGGCCTAAGGGCGACGGTGGCGGCGGCAATGTCGTCGACATCGGCTGGGAGCACGCGCACGCCGCCCTGCACGGCGTCGGCGCCCGACTCCTGCAGGGCGCGCAAGAGCAGGGCCAGCCAGTGCGGCGGGGCCACCTCATCGTCGTCCAGAAAGGCGATGTAGTCCGCCTCGGCATCGAGCGCGGCCCGCAGGGCGGCGTTGCGCGCGATCGGAATACCGGGATGCGGGCAGTGCACGAACCCGACGGGTTCTCCGTCCTCCAACAGTTCCTCATAGATGGGCCGCGCCGTCGGCTCGGGATTGTTGTCAACCACGATCAGGCCCATGCGCAGCTCAGCCGCGTCATAGTCCTGGCGGCGCAGGGAGCCGAGGCACCTGCGCAGCATCTGTGGCCGCCCGCGTGTGCACACGCACACCGCAATCAGCGGCACCGCTGTTCCCGCTTCGACCGAATCCATGTTCCTCCGTCCTAGGAGAAAGCATACAGACGATTTGCGGGCGAGTGTCGATCACAAAATGTCGGCAGCAGCGCTCATTCGCGAATCTTATGGGAGCTTCCGCGTTGAAGGACGCATGTTTCCCGTTATCCAAATGCACCATTGAAGACTCAGGAGGCCGCCATAGGGCTTTGAGGCAAGGCTCCCACCACATCAGAGATTGAATATTATCATTCAGAATTCAGATTACGTTACGCTCCCGCAAGGCAGCATTGGCGGCAATGCGCGCATAGCCGAAGCGCGTAAGGTCGATCGTCCGGTAGGCGCCGTCGACGAGGAGCTCGGCAATTGCCCGGCCGGCTGCCGCAGCCTGCTGGGCGCCGTGGCCGGAGAAGCCGGCTGCGAAATACAAGTTGGGGATGGCGAGGTGGGGCCCGATCACGGCGTTCTGGTCGAGGGTGTTGTAGTCATAGTAGCCGGCCCAGGCGTTGACCACCTTGATGCGCTCGAAGGCCGGCACACGTGCTGCCAGCGAGGGCCAGACCTCCTCTTCGAAGAAGGTGTAGTCGATGGCGTCGAGATCGCCGATGCCGGGCTCGGCGCTTTCGTCCGGCGACTTGCCGCAGATGAAGACGCCTCCCTCCGGCCGAAACCACACGCCGCCCGGATCGACCGTAAGCGGCGCCTTGCGCAAGGCTTGGGGCGGCTCGCGGCAGTCGAGGACATATACATAGCGTTTGCGGGCTACGACCGGGAGCCTCACGCCGGCCAGCCCCGCCACCTCTCCCGCCCAGGGGCCGGCGGCGTTGACGAGGGAGCCGCAGGCAAGCCTGCCGCCGCGTTCCAGCACCACGCCGGCGACCCGCTCGCCAACGTCGATGCCGATGACCTCGTCATGGACGACGCTGGCACCGCGGGCCACCGCCGCCTTGCGGAAGAGCCAAGCAAGGCTCACGGGGTCGAACCAGCCTTCGCCCGACTGGCCGAGGGCACCGGCAGCGACGCCCCCGGCCGAGAGCCAGGGAAAGCGTGCGCTGAGCTCCGCCACGCCCAAGGCGGCGATGTCGGCACCCAGCGAGCGCTGGAGGGCTACGTTTTGGGCGAGCAGGGCCTCGCCGCCGGCGCTCGCCAGGATCAGGTAGCCTTGCTCGCGGAAGGCCACGTCGGCGTCGAGGCCGAACTGCGCCTTGAGGCTGCGGATCATCGCCAGCGTGACCTGGGACATGGCGATGTTCTCCGGCGTCGAGAACTGCTGGCGCAGCCCGCCGGCCGAGCGTGCCGTGCTGCCCTCGCGGTAAGCGGTATCGCGCTCGAGGATGGCGATGCTGCCGCGGAAGCCGGCGTCGGCGGTCAGGAAGTAAGCAACGGCACTGCCGACGATGCCGCCACCCACGATCACCACATCCGCTCGGTCCACGGCTCAACCCATCTCATCGTTCGGGCCTCG
>JAFMSC010000115.1 GCA_017353825.1 Hyphomicrobiaceae bacterium
CAGCGGCACGCTGCATGCCCTGTCGGGTCGCGGCCAGCGCTTGGGCTCCACGCCCTTCACCTTGGGGGCCGGCGAGACCCGCGCCGTGGCAGGCTTCGACCTACCGCTCGAGCTCAGGAACCAAGTGACGCGCATCGAGATCGACGGCGAGCGCTCGGCGGGGGCCGTGTACCTGCTCGACGCCCGCTCGCAATGGCACCGTGTCGGAATCTACGCCAGCGAGTCGCTGGAGCAGGCGCAGCCGCTGCTCGCACCGCTGTACTTCATCGAGCGGGCGCTGGCTCCGTTCACCGAGCTCGCCAAGAGCGATGTCGCCAACCTGCCCGCGGCGCTCGATACGATCCTCAAGCGCAACGTCTCGGTGCTGATGCTGGCCGATGTCGGCGTGCTGCCGCGCGAGGTCCACGAACGCCTTGCTGAATGGGTCAAGGAGGGAGGCGTGCTGGTGCGGTTCGCAGGCCCGCGGCTGGAGAAGGGCGGCGACGATCTGCTCCCCGTCGCCCTGCGGCTCGGCGGCCGTTCGCTGGGTGGCGCCCTGTCGTGGTCGTCGCCGCAGCCGTTGGCGCCATTCGGCGATGACAGCCTGTTCGCCGGGCTGCCGGTGCCATCCGAGGTGCTGGTCAACCGCCAGGTCCTCGCCGACCCGGCGGCGCTGACCGGCGACGTGAAGGTATGGGCACGCCTCAAGGACGGCACGCCGCTGGTCACAGCCGCCAAGCGCGGCGACGGCCAGGTGATCTTCTTCCATGTCACCGCCAACTCCGATTGGTCGAACCTACCGATGTCGGGCCTGTTCGTGGAGATGTTGCGCCGTGTCACCAGTCTCGGGCGGCTGGGCGGCGCTCCAGAGCGGAGCGAGGCCGAGGTGCAGGACGCCAGCAGTGCGGCGACGGCCGACGTGCTGTCTCCGCTGCAGGTGCTCGACGGCTTCGGCTTGCTCAGGATGCCGCCGCCCACCACGCAAGGCATCGCCGCGGCCAAGATCGCTGATGCGCGGCCCAACGCCGAGAACCCCCCGGGTTACTACGGTCCGGCCGGATCGCCTCGGTCGCTCAACCTCGTCACGCCCAAGAGCTTGCTGAAGCCGTTGCCAGCCCTGCCGGCAGGGGTCGAGCGTCGTCTCTACGAGGGCAACACCGCCCAGCCGCTCAAGCCGCAGCTGCTCGCCGCCGCCATGACGCTCTTGTTCGCGGACATCCTTGCGGTGCTGCTGCTGGCGGGCGGGTTCGGCCTGCGCCGGCGAGCGGGGCGCGCGGCGGCGCAACTTGCTATCGCAGCTGTCGGCGCCACAGCGTTCGTGGCGTTCGCGCCCGCGCCGGCCAGTGCGCAGGCTACTCCGCCAGCGCGCACCGACACGATGGCCGTCCGGGCCACCTCGAAGGTCACGTTCGGCTACGTGGTCACGGGCAATGCCACGGCCGACGAGGCCAGTCGGCGCGGGCTGGTCGGGCTCGGCAAGGAATTGACGAAGCGCACCGCCGTGGCGCCCGGCGAGCCATTTGCGGTCAACATCGAAAGCGACGAGGTCACCTTCTTCCCGCTCATCTACTGGCCGGTGCTGCCCGATGCGCGCCCGCTGTCGCAGGCGGTGCTGGCCAAGATCGACGCCTACATGAAACAGGGCGGCATGATCATCTTCGACACCAAGGACTACGGCCAAGGCCTGCCCACGGGCTATAACCTGCGCGGCGACGGCAGCACACCCTTGCAGCGCATGCTGGGTAACCTCGATGTCCCGCGCCTGGAGCCCGTGCCCGAGTATCACGTGCTCACCAAGTCGTTCTATCTCTTGCGCACCTTCCCCGGTCGCTTCGAGGGCGGCAGCCTGTGGGTGGAGGCGGAAGCTCCGCGCGACAGCGACCAGGGCCGCCAGGCGCGACGCGTCGATGGCGTCAGCTCGATCCTGATCACCTCCAACGACTTCGCCTCGGCGTGGGCTGTGGACGACAATGACCGGCCCATCTACCCGGTGGTCCCCGGCGGCGAGCGCCAGCGCGAGATGGCCTGGCGGGTGGGGATCAATATCGTCATGTACGTGCTCACGGGCAACTACAAGGCCGACCAAGTACATGTGCCCGCGCTTCTGGAGCGGCTGGGGCAATGATGACGCCGAGGTCCCCCTCGCCCCGCGCCACGCCAAGCTCCTCTCGCGCTCCGACAACGCTGACAGAGGGCCTGGGTGAGAGGCGGGGGCGCACTCCGAGCGCAGTGTTTGTGGCTGCCGGCTGTCCTGCCCACGCGGCGTCTGCGCCTCTGTCTGGCCCTCACTCTAACCCTCTTCCGGCAAGCGGGGAGAGGCAAACCGCGCGGAGTAGGTGATGAGCAACTGGTCGCTCGATTTCGCGCTAACTCTGCCGCCTGCGGTGTATTGGGTGGGCGTGGCCCTGGCTGTCTTACTGGTGGTGCTGCTCCTCGTGCGGCGCGCGCGCGGCACCCTGCTGCGGGCGCTATCGCTGGGAGCGCTCCTGCTCGCACTTGCCAATCCGACGTTGCGCCAGGAGGAGCGCGAGAGCCTCGCCAACATCGCCATCGTGGTGACGGACGAAAGCCTCAGCCAAACCATCGCCGGCCGGCCGGAGCAGACGGCGGCCATCAAGCGCGAACTGGAAGCGCGGCTCGGCGACATCCCCAACCTCCAGGTGCGCTGGGTTTCCTCCTCGCGTCCCACCGGCCAGCAGGCCGCCGGCACGAACCTGTTCGCCGACTTGAACAGCGCGCTCGCCAATACGCCGCCCGATCGCCTGGCCGGCGTCATCATGATCACCGATGGGGAGGTGCACGACGTGCCCAAGTCGGCGCAGACCCTGGGCTTCGACGCGCCCGTGCACGGGCTGTTGACTGGCACGCCCGGCGAGTTCGACCGGCGCATCGAGATCAGCAAGGCACCGCGCTACGGCATCGTCGGCTCCGCCCGCGACGTCGAGCTGCGCGTGGTGGAGACCGGTCGCAAGGGGCGCGCCAGTGAGCGCGTCACCCTTAAAATCCGCCGCGAGGGCAGCCCCGACACAACGCGCGTGGCGCAGATCGGCCGTCCGGTGACCGTGCCCCTGAAGTTCGATCACGCCGGCCAGAACATCATGGAGATCGAACTCGAGACCGCGCCAGGCGAGCTGACCGCGGTCAACAACCGCGTGGTGGTGGTGGCCGAGGGCGTGCGCGAGAACCTGCGTGTGCTCTTGGTCTCGGGCGAGCCGCACGCTGGCGAGCGTGTGTGGCGCAACCTCTTGAAGTCCGACGCTTCCGTCGACCTCGTGCACTTCACGATTCTGCGCCCGCCCGATAAGCAGGACGGCACGCCGATCCAGCAGCTGTCGCTGATCGCGTTCCCGACGCGCGAGCTGTTTTCGGAAAAGATCAAGGACTTCGACTTGATCATCTTCGATCGCTACCAGCACCGGGACATCCTGCAGACGCTCTACTACGAAAACATCGCCCGCTACGTGCAAGACGGCGGCGCCCTGCTGATCGCCTCCGGCGACGACTACGCCGGCAAGGCCAGCCTCGCCTACACACCCTTGAGTTCCGTGTTGCCGGCCATGCCGACCGGCCAGCTGATCGAGCGGCCATTCAAGGCCAAGCTCTCCGGCGATGGGCTAAAGCACCCGGTCACGCGCGGGCTGCCGGGCTCGGAGGAGAAGGACCCCAGCTGGGGCCGCTGGTTCCGGCAGGTGGAGGTGGCGCCCGGGCGCGGGCGGGTCCTCATGAAGGGCGCCGACGAGCGGCCCCTGCTGGTGCTCGACCGCAAGAGCAAGGGGCGCGTGGCACTCCTGCTCTCCGACCAGGCCTGGTTGTGGGCGCGCGGCTACGAGGGCGGCGGGCCGCACACCGACCTGTTGCGTCGCCTCTCGCACTGGCTGATGAAGGAACCCGACCTGGAGGAGGAGCGGCTCTTGGCCTCCGCCAAAGGCCTCAAGCTCACCATCGAGCGCCGCACCATGGAGGAGGACGGCGTGGCCAAGGTGCAGGTCTCGGCCCCTGGTGGGGAGACCTCCGAGGTGACACTGGACAAGGCCGGACCGGGCGTGTGGCGCTCCACCGTCGATGTGGCAGCGCCGGGGCTCTACAAGCTGGAAACGCAGTCCTCGCTTGGCGCGCTCACGGCCGTGGCCCATGCCGGCGTCGAGGACGCGCGCGAGATGAGCGAGGTGACGGCCACCGACGAGAAGTTGCGGCCGCTTGCCGAGGCCACTGGCGGCGGCGTGTTCTGGACGCGCGGGAACGGCCTTCTGTCGGCCGTCGGCACCGGCGTGGAGCTGCCGCGCATCTCCATGCTCACCAACGCCCGCGTGCTGGCCGGCTCTGGCTGGATGGGCCTTAAGGACCGCGAGGCGTTCGTGACGCGCGGCGTTAAGTTGATCCCGATGTTCACGGGCTTCCTGGCGCTGGCCGCGCTCCTCGCCCTGCTGGCCGCCACTTGGTGGCGCGAGGGACGCTAGGCCGAAGTTCCCGGGCTAGGCTCCCCTCCCGCGCAGCCGTGAGCGCGCACTCCATCAGCGCGGGGAGGGGGCTTGAGGGGCCGGGTACACTCTGAGCGCAGAATGTGTGGGCGCCCCCGCCCCGGATCAAGCCGGTGCTTGGCAGCCCCACCTACATCGCGCGGCGCGGTGCGGCGGCCAGGAACTCGCGCAGCTGGTTCTGCCAGAACTTGGCCATGCCTGTGGTGAGGTGGCCGCGCGTATCCTCGCTGGCGGGGATCAGGTAGAGGCGGCCGCCCTTCACCCTCTTCATCTCGCGCTCCATGATGCCGGTCTCAGGCGGGTTGCGCTCGTCGTCGGCGGAGTTGATGGCGAGCAAGGCGGCCTCGATGCGCTCCAGCCCCGGCGAGGGGTTGTAGTCGCGTGAGGAGTCCCACTGATAGAGGTAGTCGTTGGCATCCGCCGTGGTCGGTGCGGCGAGGCGCTGGTCGAGTAGCTTGTCGGCCAGCTCCCGCGTCGGAGCGAGCTTTTGGTAGGCGAGCGTGCCGCCGGCGGTGGCGACGCCGAAGAACACAGCCGCCGTGCGGAAAGCATGCGGCTGGGTCTCGTAGTCCCCACCCTTCCAGTCCGGGTCATTGCGGATAGCGTCGACAATCATGCGACGCATCATCCAGTTGCGGCTCGACATCTCGGTGGGCTGCGAGGCCATGGGCACCAGCGCGTCCATGAATTGCGGATGCTTCACGCCCCAGATCCACGTGTGCATGCCGCCCATGGAGTTACCAATCACGAGGCGCAGGTGCTTGATGCCGAGCCCCTCCGTCACCAGCCGGTATTGTGCGTCCACCATGTCGTCGTAGTTGTAGCGCGGGAACTTGGTTCGCAGCCCGTCCGAGGGCTTCGCCGATTTGCCGGCGCCAAGCGCGTCAGGTATGATGATGAAGTACTTGCTCGCGTCCAACGTCTGGCCGGCGCCGAACAGCTCGCCGGCGAAGGCAGGGGTCAACATGCTGGTGCTGGAGCCGGCGGTGCCGTGCAGGATGAGAACGGGCTCGCCGGAGGGCTCGCCCACAGTCTGGTAGCTGAGGCGCACTTCCGGCAGCACCTCGCCGGTGTGGAAGCGCAAGTCGCGCGCCGTCCACTGGCCTTGCCTGGACGCGGGGAACTCCGCCGCCAGGCTCCGGGCCGAAGCAAGGCCAAGGCCCGCGCAGACGCACACGCAAAAAGCGACATATGAGGTGAGTTGTCTTGGAATGCGCATCTTCTGCCTCCCTGGAACTCGTCGATGGACCGCGTCCTCGTACGTGGCCCCGCAGCCTTGTCTCATCTTCGGCGACATATACTGCCGCGGAAACGCGGCGGAAGTCGATGGGTGGCAGGCGCCTCGTCAGCACGCATGCCGGGCCGTCATGCAGACACTTTGAAATATCCGTCATAGGATAATAAACTGTGGCGGGCCTGCGCCGTGCCGCAGCCAATGCGCTGACCACGCAAGGATCGTCCACCGCCACCCTTCCGCTGATGCTTTGTCGAGGCGACAGATCCAGCCATCATCGGCTTGGCCTGCGGGTGCCATCGGTTTCGTCGAAGGAGAGAGCGGGAGGCTTATCCACCACCATGCATGTGCTCATTGTGGGCGGGACGGGAGCGGCTGGACGGGTGCTCATCCGGCAGCTTCAGGGCGACGGGCCGCCCGACTGTGTCAGCGTCATATCGCGGACGGCGACCAGCCTGCCCCTGCCAGGCGTGGCAAGGGTGCTGACCGGCCATTACGGCGACCTCGCCTGTTCCGGCGCCCTGGGGCCATGGCTGAAAGGCGTGGACGCGGTGGTCCACCTCGCCGATGGCCTCTCAGCCCTGCAGGAGCCGCGCTTGGCGGCGGATGGGGGCCATGCCGAGGCGCTGATGGCCGGCTCCGAGGGGCTGGCCGGGGCGGTGCGGGCGGCCGGCTTGCCGCTGTTCGTCTATGTGAGCTCCATCAAAGCGCTCTGCGATGAGAGCGATGACCGGGTGCTGACCGAGGGCTCACCGTCGCGGGCCACCAGCCTCTACGGGCGCTCAAAGCTCCGGCTCGAAGCGAACATCGCCAGGGTGCTGGCGGGTTCGGACACGCGCCTTGCCATTGTGCGCAACCCCGTCATGTACGCGCCAGCCAAGGCCGGCAGCATGGGCCGGCTCCTCCGGCTCGCCGACACCGCCTTGCCCTTGCCGCTGGGCGGCCTCAAGAACCGGCGCAGCCTGCTGGCGCTTGCCAACTTCGCCAGCGCGCTCAGCGCCATCGTGCGTTCCCCGCCGGGGCAGGCCGGCGGCGTATTCCATGTTGATGACGGGCCGGCGTTGAGCACCACGGAGATCGTGGCCACCCTGCGCGCCGCGCTCGGCCGTCCGCGCCGCCTCTTCCCGGTGGGCGATGCCGTGGCAGCGTTGGGGCGGCACCTGCCGCTGGCCGGTCCGGCCGCGCGCCGGCTCTACGGCTCCTTGCAGGTATCGGACGCGCACTTCCGCCAGACCTTCGATTGGACGCCGGCGGTCGAGACCAAGACGGCCCTGGCCGAGATGGCTGCAGCGCACGCGGCAGCGCGGGGCCCCAATACGATCAGCGAGGCAGCTCTCCGCCATGGATGACACCGTCGCGCGGCCGACGCTGAGACCGGCAGGAGAGAGGGCGGCGTGGCTGGCGACCGCGGTCTGGACCGCTCTGGGCGTCGTGCTCTGGATCATGTTTCCGATGACGGCCAGTGTGCTGCTACCGGCGTGCACGATTGCCCCGCTCGCCTGGTACGGTCTGGCCGAACGGCGGCTGCCCTTCTACCGGCCCAGTTTGGTGACGGCGTGGCTCGGCGTCGCCGCCGTCTACCTGGGCGTCAATGCCTCCTGGTCGTTGAGCCCGACCGACGCGGCGCGAACGGTCATCCTGGTGTTCTTAATGGTCGCAACACTGCAGGTGGTCTTCAACGCGCTGCCCGACCTCGCGGAGGCACCGCTCCAGGCCATGGCCGTGGGCGCGCTTGCGGGCGTGACGGCAGGCAGCGCGCTGCTCTGCTTCGAGGTGCTGACCGATCAGCTCCTGCGCCGCCTCCTCATCCACCTGGTGCCGGCGCTTGAGCCCCGGCCCCAACACGTGGCGATGGCGGGGGGACGTCTGATGCTGGCACCCTACCTGCCGAACCCCAACGTCAGCGTCCTCACGCTGCTGTTCTGGCCTGCCGCGCTGACGGCGAACCGCCTCGGCCTCATGCGGGCCCGCAAACACCTGGCGCTGGTGCTATTGGGGTCCGCCATCGTCGTGGCAACCGTGTACGCCTCCGAGCACGCCACCTCCCAGCTGGCGTTCCTCGGTGCGGCCGCGACGTTCCTCCTGTTCCGAATGCGGCCGAAGCTTGCCTTGCCGCTGGTGATCGCGGGCTGGATGGCGATGAACCTACTGGTGGTGCCGGTCGTCTCCGTCCTTTATAGCGCGGAGGCCTACCGTGTGCCCTGGCTGCCGGATAGCGCCCGGCACCGGGTGGTGATCTGGGGCTATACCAGCGGGCTGATCCCCAAGGCGCCCATGTTCGGGGCCGGCATTAGCACCGGACGAGCCTTGAACGAAGCCGCCGACGCCGTCGATACGCCGGTGGTACCGGGCACGCGGTATCACCTTGCCCCTGGCCTGCACAGCCACAACGCCTACCTGCAGGTCTGGTACGAAACCGGCGCCGTCGGAGCCTTCATCTTGCTCGGCCTCGGGCTGATCGTGCTGCGGTCGCTGTCGGGCTTCCCCGCGCCGATTGCGCCCTACCTGGTGGCCACGTTTGTGGCCTGCGCGCTCTCGGTCGCCACGGCCTTCGCCATCTGGGCGCCGTGGTTCATGGCGTCGCTGGCCATGGCCGCCATCTTCGCACGGGCGGGTGCGGTACTGCCGGAACGGGCCGCAAGGTCCGCCTCGCCGACGGGGTAGGGCGGCGCGGGTTGCCGTGTTGACGAGCAGCCCGCCGCCAGCCGCTCCAATTCGGCGAGAAGGCCGGCCACGACCGCAGCCGCCGCCACGAGCGCCAGGATCGGGTGACGGATGGAGAGGGTGGCCAATGCGATGAGGGCGGCATTGGCCAAGCCAATGCGCAGCACGACGGCCGAGGGCCGTCCATCCCCCAGCGTGGCGCGCTGGTAGAAGTGCTGGCGGTGCGGCCGCCATACCTTCTCGCCACGCACACAGCGCTTGGCGAGGGTGAGAGTCGCGTCGGCGACGAAATAGAAGGGCAGGATGAGCCCGGCCGCCCACAGCCCGCGCCAGGCCAGGTCAAGCATCAGCCAGCCCAGCAGGAAGCCGAGCGCGATCGAGCCCGTGTCGCCCATGAAGACCTTGGCGGGATGCCAGTTCCAGAACAGGTAGCCGGCGGTCGCCGAGGCCACGACCAGGGCCAGCAGTTGCAGCGGACTTTCCGCATTGGCCATGGACACGACGAGGATATAGCCGGCGGCGACTGAAACGGTCTCGACGCCGGCGAGCCCGTCGATACCGTCCATGAAATTGAAGAGGTTGATAAACCACAGCCAAGCCAGGCCCATGAGCGCGCGCTCCGCCGCCAGGGGGAGCGCCGGCAAGGCACGGTGCTCCGGTCCGACGGAAGCCAACAGAAGCGCTACCGCGACGGCGTGCGTCGCCAGCCGTAGGGCGGGGGACAGTCCTCGACGGTCGTCAAGCCAGGAGACCATCGCGAGGGCGGCGAGCGTCCCCAGCAGCATGACGTGCTGGGCCGCCTCCGGTCCCCGCCAAAGCGGCCACAGGAGGAGGGCGGCAGCGACGATAGTGGCCCCGGCGCCGGATGGCACTGGAACCGTGTGCATGCCGCGGTCGGTGGGCTGTTCGAGCCGTCCGTACGCGATCATCGCCCGCCAGTAGAGCCAGGTGAGTGACCAGGCGAACGCCAGCGCCAGAAGAGAAAGGATCGTTGCGCTCACGGCGCCTCCACGTGTGAACAGGGTCAGACCGCTCGCGCCAACCGCCGTACTGGATCTCTGAGGGAACGGGCAAGGACGCTGACGCTTGCCAAGGAGCGCACAATGACCGTATGCGGCGCGTCCAGCCAGACGCCCGGCCCCGGGAGCCTGTGGACGAGTGTCAATTTGCGTGCAAGCGAGCGCTTTCGAGCAACGTTGGCGGTCGCCCTGCCATGCGTCCGGGAAGATCATCATCGGTCATCACTCATGAAATGTCGTGTAGAGGTATCAGGCCCTCTGGGTCTCATATCATTCCTCTGTCGAGGACACGGCCGATCGCCGGCAGAGGACGTCGAAGCCGCCCATAAACAGGACGCCGGCCGAGACGTTGGCCTTCATGCCCTCAACCCGCGAACGGCAGCGCGGCGGGATGATCGGCCCCAGCGCGGCGGCCTAGGAACGCGCGCAGCCTGCCAGATCCAAGGGCGGGGAGGCGCGGCGCTTGACGGGACGCGGCGGCCCGACCCAAGCTCCGGCGGGCGCCGAAGCGGACCACACCGTCTTCGGCATGGTTTGGTTCATCCTTGGGGCACCCATGACGCGGCTGGCATTGATCGGCTTTGGCGAGGTCGGGCAGACCTTTGCTAGGGGCCTTGCGGGTAAGGAGGGCGTGCAGGTTGCCGCCTACGACCTGCTCTTCGACGACGACGAGAAGCAAGGCGGCATGATTGCGCGCGCCGAGGCGCTGGGCGTGCGCGTGGCCGCCGATGCGGCCGACGCCGCCCGCGAGGCGCACGTGGTG
>JAFMSC010000451.1 GCA_017353825.1 Hyphomicrobiaceae bacterium
GAGTGGCTGAAGGCGCACGCTTGGAAAGCGTGTATACGGGCAACCGTATCGTGGGTTCGAATCCCACTCCCTCCGCGGAGGCACCTTGATACTACTGATGTTTTGGCGATTTCTGGAATTCTATAGACACCCTTATCGACACCTTTTCGGGCGCTGCCCCTCCCCCCAACCCTGCGCGCGGGGCGCCTTTTATAGGGGGTGCAGAATTAGTGGACACGTACGCGCGCGCGAGGGGCGAGGGGAGCAATTCGGTAGGCGCCTACAAAATCTCAGTTGGTCGCACCATCGCCCAGAACGTTAGCATTTGTTCGCATCGGGATGTGCCAGATGATTGCGTGAATCCGCAAGTATTTGGCTCAGCAAAATAGGTCCGTATACCTGACGTTGGTTCAAACAAACACTTGGCGTTGCTTGGTTTTCAGGGTGGTTCAAAGGTTAACCTGGCACATTTGTAGTTGCCAGTTGCTGGCTCAAATGTGCCAATATACTCGCGAAGACTAGAACTGAACCAACGTGTGCTGTGGTTCAGACGGAAACGCCGCCAGCCAAGGGGAGGAGGCTGACGGCGTTCTCAGGGGCGCCGGTGCGGGGGAGCGCCCCCGAAGCTCAGGCCAGCATGGTGACGCCTGGCGCCGAGGGGCGCGGGCGCTTTGGCTTGCTGGCGGGGCCCGGGCTCACCAGGGCCAAGAGCAGCGCGCCGGCGGCGAGCACGATGAGCAGCTTAGTCATGGCGCCCTCGCTGCAGATCGGCCAGAACGCCCGACTTGGCGCCCACTGTCGGAGCCACGTCAGTCGGCGGTGGCATCACCAGCCGCAGCACCCTGAGGCACTCAGCAGCCAGCAGCAGGCGGTCCCTGGGCTTCTCCCGGGCCAGCAGCTCCTTGTTGATGACCGTCAGGAGCGCCGTGGCGCGATCGATGGTGTTCATCGGTCGTCCTCCGCGCGCAGCAGCGCCTTGCCCAGGATGTTGACGGCCACGGCCCAGACCACGGCCAAGATGGCCAGCCAGATGATCCAGCCGCGCGAGCCGGTGCCGAGGTAGACGTGACGGATCACCAGCAGGCATCCGGCACAGGCAGCCCAGTAGAGCCAGAACAGAAATCGCCTCATTGCGTAGCTCATTCGGAAACCTCCGTATCAATGCCGGCCGCGAGGCCAACGTAGCCAACACGAGCGCAGGCATCCGCCAGGTCCTGCGCGGCGTGCACGTCCTTGAAGCGCAGCAGCGTCGCTACTGCGCCGTTGATGCCGTGGGGCGGATTGGGGCCGGCCACTGCCCGCACCATGTTGACGATGGTTTCAACCTGGAAGTCAGCGAGCCGTCGGGTTCCCGCTGGGGCGGGCATGGTGTGCAGTTGCAGTCGCGGAAACATTGCAGTGGTCCTTCTGATTTCGTGACGATGCATGCAACGAAAATGGCCGAGCCCTCCGGCCCGGCCGGGTGAATTCAGCCGTTACGAAGACGCGTGCGCCGGGGCTCGGCACCGCCCCACTGCTCAATGTCGGCTTCGCTCGGCTCCAGCTGCTCCGTGCTCTCCTCAAGCGCCCGCAGCGTCCCGCCGAGCTCGACCTTGCGGGCCTCCTTCAGCTCGACGGCGCAATCGCGCCACTTGCCGGGCCACGCCTTGATCTCAAACCTGAAGCTGTCCCAGACCGCATGGAGGTCACCCATCGTCTTGGCGGCGCGCATGCGGCGTTCGAAGTCCGGCCACTTGCCATCGCGGCGGGCCTGGGCGGCGCTCTTGGGTTGGCCGCCGGCCGCCTGCCCGTCGTCGTCTCCAGACACGATGATGTTGAATGCGCAGAGCAAGGAATATCTGCGGCAGTAGGTAAGGGCCGAGCCCCACCCGTGAATAGCCGTCTTGTTCGGCGTGCCCTTGAAGCCGCAGAGATCGACGGGCACGTGGAACGTGCTGACCTCAGTGTGGCCGCCCTGGTGCCTGACGCTGACGGCGACGCCGATATGGTTGGGCTTTTCGGTAGCCGCTTCCGAAAACGAGATGGCAAAGCCGTGGGCATGGATCACGGGCAGCGCCATCTCTGCCAGCTGGGCGAGATCGGCGTAGCGGCTGTTCGTTGATGAGTTCGCCTTGTTGCGCCGAACCGGCTCTAGCGCCTGTTGGCAGCGCACCATGCTCTCGTTGTAGGCGCGCTGCCACTCGGCCAACTGCATTGACTTGTGGAGGTCCACGAGCTCGCGGATTTTGCCGACGTCGATATCGGCGCGGCCGGCGGCCTGGATGATGGTGCCGAGCAATGTCGTGGGCGGCACCGCCGCGGCGATCTCCATCGGTGCTCGTTTCAGTGGACGAGGGGCAGGGACGCTTGCGGCGCCCCCGCCGTTCAGTGAAGTAGGAACAGCCTTGGTCATTGGTACCTCCTTTGACCGGGGTCAGGGCTCGTCATCGGTGGCTGCCGGTGGCGGGCCCGCTTGCTTTTGTGCGCCCGGTTATTGACCGGAACGCGGTAGCAGTGTATTACAACGGCACGAATTAGTGCAACCTACAATCGGACGGATCGGGTAACGATCTGTGCGATGGCGAAGAGGACCGAGAAGATGGGCGAGCCACGCTCAATCCGCTTCCCGCAGAGCTTTCTCGACCGTGTCGAGGAGTGGCGGGCGACGCAGAGACCAATCCCGCAATGGGGTGACGCCATCAGGAAGCTGGCTGAGGCCGGCCTTCAGGCGATCAAGGAGAGGCCCGAGAAGAAGGGGAGGGGCAAGTGAGCGACATTCGCCAGCTGGAGGATCAGATCTGGGCTGACATTGAGGCCGCAATCGAGGACGCGGTAAAGATGGGCGGCAAGCGAGAGTGGCTCGTCAAGGCTGCGGAGGCCTATTTCGATATGGTCATGGGGCGCCCCCGACGGAACCGCAGAGGCGTGGAGGGAGTACCGCAGCAAGCTCCAAGACCTCGTTGATTCGGGCGGCCGCCCCGATCCCCACTGTCTTCTCGATATAGCGGCCGAGATGGAAATTGAGGGCAAGCCATGACCGACTTCCTCCTCTCCGCCCGGGAGGCGGCAGCGCTGGAGGCGCCGCAGCCATGACCGACACCGAGATCGCTGCCTTCTATGACGCCGTCCTGGCGCTCGGGCTGCGACAGAGAACCCCCGCCACATGGGTCTGGGTGGACGGGTCAACCCGAAACGTGATGGCACGTGAGGAGTTAGCCCGGTTGACGCCAGAACAGGGCAGGTTACATCTTGAGCGTATCAGGGATTGGGTAGACGGCCTGAAGGAGAAATCGTGATGACCGCATCTGCCAAGTACTCGAAGATCGTGAAGGTTGTCGTGGAGCGCGACCGCGCCGGAGCCTGGGTAGCTACCAGCCCAGATCTGCAGGGTTTTGAGGCCGTGGGGCCGGACCGTGAGGACCTGCTAGAGCGGCTGGTGCCCAAGTACATGGCCGACCTGTTCGCGGCCTC
>JAFMSC010000116.1 GCA_017353825.1 Hyphomicrobiaceae bacterium
ACCCACGCAGGGGCGATAGGGCGCAGGCTCGGATGTCATGGGAGTCTCGACGGGGGGTCTCGACGGGAAGTCTCGACGGGAAGTCTCGACGGGGGTCTCAACGGCTCCGGTCGCGGGTCACATCCCCCATTTCTCTGAGGTCAATCGATGCGTCCACCTCGGAGGGAACAGGGGGGTCTGACCCACGCGCCGGCTACTGCTGCTGCGTCTTGGGCGCCGATGCCTCGCCGCCGGTTGCCGTTCCAGGTTGCGCCGTCGGCGGCAGCGGCTCGCCGCGCAGCAGCTTCAGCGCATATTGCAGCTGCGCATCCTGGTCCGCCTCGCGCGGCACGTAGCTCGACGACCCGGTGTTCTCCTTCACGTCCTTGCCGTCGTTCTTAAGGTGCCGCGGCAGGGTGGCCTCGCTGGGCGCCCGCTGCTGGATTGTCTTATTCTGAAGCTCGGGCGGCAGCTCCTGCTCCACCAGCACGTCGGGCTCGATGCCCTTGGCCTGGATTGAGCGGCCCGACGGCGTGTAGTAGCGGGCGGTCGTGAGCCGAATAGCACCGTTGCTGCCCAGCGGGATGATGGTCTGCACCGATCCCTTGCCGAATGAGCGCGTGCCAATGACCGTTGCCCGCTTGTGGTCCTGCAGCGCGCCGGCGACGATCTCCGAGGCCGACGCCGACCCGCCGTTGACAAGCACCACGATCGGCTTGCCGTCGGCGATGTCGCCAGGCCGGGCGTTGGCGCGCTGGGTTTCCTCCAAGAGCCGCCCCTTGGTGAGGACGATCGCGCCCTTGTCCAGGAAGTCATCGGAGACATTAATGGCCTGGTCGAGCAGGCCGCCCGGATTGTTGCGCAGGTCGATGATGTAGGCGCGCGGCGCCTTGCCGAGGGACTTCTTCAAGGCCTCGACCTGCTTCACCAGGTTGGCGTGCGTCTGCTCGTTGAAGGTCGAGATTTTCACGTAGACGATATCGCCTTCGAGCCGCGATTTGACCGCGTTGATGTGGATCACGTCGCGCACGATCTTCACGTCGAATGGCTCGTCCTTGCCCTTGCGCACGATCGTCAGCGTGATCGCGGTGTTGACCGGGCCGCGCATCTTCTCGACCGCCTGCTCAAGCGACAGGCCGACGATCTGCTCGCCGTCGAGGTGCGTGATGAGGTCGTTGGCCATCAGCCCGGCTTTCGCCGCTGGCGTATCGTCGATCGGAGAAACCACCTTCACGACGCCCGAGCCGGCCTCCATGGTCACCTCAATGCCGAGGCCTCCGAACTCGCCCTTGGTCGTCACCTGCATGTCCCGGAAGCTCTTCGGGTTCAGGTAGGCCGAGTGTGGGTCGAGCGCCGACAGCATCCCGTTGATGGCCGAGTCGATCAGCATGGCGTCGTCGGGCTTCTCGACGTAATCGGAGCGCACGCGCTCCAGCACATCGCCAAACAGGTCCAGCTGTCGGTAGATCTCGGAGTTGCCGGGCGTCGCCGAGTAGGTGCGGGTGACGTTGAAGACCGTGGTGGCACCAGCGAGCGCCGCCAGCACCATGAAAACCCAGAACGCGAGGTTGGATTTACGCGTCATCCTTGCACCTTTCGAGAGGCATCCGACCACCAAGGATCGGGGTCTATGGCCTTCTGGTCCTTCCGGAACTCGACCGTGAGGACCGGGCCGCTGTCCTGCGCGGCTTGTGTCTTTGGAATAGAACTCATCGCGCCCACCGGCTCGCCCATGAGCACGGACTGGCCAACCTGTACATCGATCTGGGATAGCCCTGCCAGCAAGATATGATAGCCGCTGCCAGGGCTAATGATCAAGAGCTGCCCATAGGTCCGGAACTCGCCCGCATACACGACCAATCCGTCGCAAGGTGAAAAGACGCTGCCGCCGTATCGCGTCTGAATCCGCAGCCCCTTGGACTGGATGCCAAGGTTGTCCTTCTGGCCGAACGAGATGATGCGGCGCCCCTGGCTCGGCAGCTGCAGCGTTCCCTTGGCCTGGTCGAATGGAATATTGGGCTTGATCGGGCCGGGCGCAAGCATGGCCACACGCTCCTCGCTCGGCGCCAGCACGGCGGACTTAGACTGAGGGGGCTCGGGCGGCACCGACACCCGCGCCGTCACCTCCTTGTCCAGCCGCTGCAGGAAGTCGGTCATCTCCTCGACGTTTCTCGCAATCCTTGCGACCTCTTGGCGCACGCCCTGCAGCTCGGCCTGCTGCTGGGAGCTCGACCGGCGCTTCTCGTCCTGCAGCGCCGCCAGCTTGATGCGCACTTCGTCGTGACGCGCCTTCTCCGCCTTCAGCCTCTCGCTCTCGGCGCGGCTGCTCTTGACCACACCGGCGAGGGCAGCCAGCTGCTTGGCAAGCACGTCGGCTTGGTCCTTGAGCCCCGGAAAAGCCGAGGACAGCAGCATGGCGCTGCGCACCATGGTTAAGGCATCCTCGCGGCGGGTGATCATGACCGGAGGGGGATTTCGGCCCATCCTCTGTAGGGCCGCGAGCAGGGCCGAGATGGCGCCGTAGCGCTCCCCGAGCGAGGTGCGCAGCTGCCGTTCCTGGGCCTCCAGGTCCCCGAGCTTGGACTCGATACTGCCGAGTTTTCCTTCGCTTTCCTGGATCTGCTTGCCGGCCTGGATCAGCCGCTTGTTGATGTTCTCGCGCTCGATGGCGAGCTTGTTGATATCGGCCTGCAGCTCCTGGGAGCGCTTCTCGTTGGCTTCAAGTCGGCTCTTGTCGGCCTCCAGGCGTCGGCGCGCCTCCTCGGGGCTCGGCGAATCCTGGGTCTGCGCCAGCACCGGCGCTCCCAATAGCAAGAGAGCCGCGGGCAGCATGTGCGCCAAGCGTGTGAGCAAGTAGGTCACGTCCGTGCTTGGTCCCCCTCTCCGACGCGCAAACAACAAGCGGGGCGCCCTGGCCCTTGGCGGTGTTGTTACCCCTCAGGTGCGCCAAATTGGTTATTAGAGCATTGCGACAATTGTGGCATGGATGAGCCTCTGCCCGGCCTGCCGACCCAACCTGACCCCAACGCCACCGGTTTGCCCATGGATGGTATCCCCCGCTACATCGTCATGGCTGCGCTCGCCGCCGTCTGCGTGGTGCTCTTGGCCGGGCTGTGGAACATGTTGCGCGGCTCCAATCCCAACCTTAGCCAGACCCTGATGCGCTGGCGTGTGGGCCTGCAATTCCTCGCCATCGTCATCATGATGGTGCTGGTATACTTCTTTCGTTCCTAGCAACTTGCCCTCCGAGCAACTGGCATCGTAGCGCGCCCATGCCAGCAGCAGATGGCCAGCAGCAGATGGCCAGCAGCAGATGGCTAGAACCGTGAGGGGACGCGACCGCCAAAGTTCGCTAGAGATTTCGCCAGAGATATAGAGAGATATAGGGTGCCACAAAACCTGTGGAGGGCTCCACCCGGACGGGAATTCACCTATGGTTGTCCTCAACAAGATCTATACGCGCAGCGGCGACGCTGGAACCACCGCGCTCGGCACGGGCGCGCGGGTGGCTAAGGACTCGCTTCGCATCGCCGCTTACGGCGCCGTCGATGAGACCAACGCGGCCGTAGGGGTGGCGCGGGTGGCGCTGGTGGGCGCGCATCCCGATCTCGATGCCATGCTGGCGCGGATCCAGAATGACCTCTTCGATCTTGGCGCCGACCTGTGCGCGCCTGAGACGGCAGAGACGCAGCCCACGTCCAAACGCGAGCGACTGCGGGTGAGCGAGGCTCAGGTGAAGCGCCTGGAGGACGAGATCGACGCCATGAACGCGAGACTAGCGCCGCTGCGCTCGTTCGTGCTGCCCGGCGGCTCGCCGGCGGCGGCGGCGTTGCATATGGCGCGCACGGTGTGCCGACGGGCAGAACGCGCCATCGTGGCGCTCGCTCGCGAACCCGGCGAGCACGTCAGCCCGCCGGTGCTCAGATACATCAACCGTCTGTCGGATCTGCTGTTCGTGGCGAGCCGGACGGTCAACGACCAGGGCAAGTGCGACAGGCTGTGGGTGCCGGGCGAGAACCGCTAGACGTGGGTCCGGCGGGGGAGGGCAGACGTGGTCTTCATACCGATCTCCGACGACAATCCTCTGCGTTCGATCCGCTTCCAGTGGGTCACGCTGGGCCTCGTCGTCGCCAACGTCCTCATCTACCTCGTGGGGGTCATCGGCGGCGGCGACGACAATCCAGCCTGGGTGGCGAGCTTCGCCCTCGTCCCCTCCGAGCTGTTCCACCTGCAGGGGGCCGGCGACGCGTCGGCGCCGCCAGCGCCGGCGCTCATGGTCCCGGGATGGCTGACGCTGATCACCTACCAGTTCCTGCACAGCGGAGCGCTGCACGTCCTGACCAACATGCTGTTCCTGTGGGTGTTCGGCGACAACGTCGAGGATGCCATGGGGCACCTGAAGTTCCTCGTCTTCTATCTGTTGTGCGGCGTGGCGGCCGGGCTCGCCCAGGCGGCGGCGCTGCCGTCCTCGCAGTACCCTGTGGTGGGCGCCAGCGGCGCGGTGGCCGGTGTGATCGCCGCCTACCTGATGCTCCATCCAAAGGTCCGGGTTTGGGTCTTGGTATTCCGTTTCCTGCCGCTGCGGGTGGCGGCCGGCTGGGTGCTGGGGCTATGGGTCGTGACCCAGGTCGCCATGGTGGTGATGGCATCCGTCGACCCCGGGGTGGCGTGGTGGGCTCACGTGGGGGGCCTCGCCGCCGGGGCGGTGCTGGTCTTGTTCATGCGCCGGCCTGGGGTGCCGCTGTTCGATCGCGGCTCGGCATCGCCGCCGATTATTTGAACGGCGTACCTGAAGCTTCCGCGACCCGCCAAAGCCGCATGAGAGGCCAGGAGAGGCCTCATGGCCACACAGGGGGCGCTTCCCGGGCTGCCCAGATCTTGTCCATTGTGCTCGCCGAGTTGCCCAATTGACACCCAAATGTTGCGAGCCTACGCTCCCCTTTCGCAGGTGCGAAGCCATCCTCAGGGGACGGCCATAACTGAATTGCAAGTCAAGGGGCGTTGGATGCCGGTTGCGGGGCTCGACGGCAGGCACGGCTTAGGGTGTCTGGGGCCATGAAAGCGCTGGTCGCAGTCAAGCGAGTCGTCGATTTCAACGTCAGGATTCGCGTCAAATCCGACGGGTCGGGCGTTGAGCTGGCCAACGTCAAGATGTCCATGAACCCCTTCGACGAGATCGCCGTCGAAGAGGCGCTTCGCCTCAAGGAAAAAGGGCAGGTTAACGAGATCGTCGCCGTCTCGGTGGGGCCCACCAAGTCTCAGGAGACCATCCGCACCGCGCTGTCGATGGGTGCCGATCGGGGTGTGCTGGTCGAGGTGCCCGAGGGGATCGCGGTCGAGCCGCTCACCGTGGCCAAGCTGCTCAAGGGTGTGATCGAGGCGGAAGCGCCCAAGCTCGTCATCCTGGGCAAGCAAGCCATCGACGACGACTGCAACCAGACGGGGCAGATGCTGGCCGCCCTCTTGGGCTGGCCGCAGGCCACGTTCGCCTCCAAGCTCATCATCGATCGCGAGACTGCGCTGGTGACGCGGGAGGTCGACGGCGGGCTCGAGACCATCAGCTTCAAGCTCCCCGCCCTCGTCACCACCGACCTGCGCCTCAACGAGCCGCGCTACCCTTCGCTTCCCAACATCATGAAGGCCAAGAAGAAGCCGCTCGATGTGAAGAAGCCGGCCGACTACGGCGTGGACACGGCCCCTCGCCTCAAGGTGTTGAAGACGGTGGAGCCGCCGGGCCGCAAAGCCGGCGTGAAGGTTGCCAACGCCGCCGAGCTGGTCGCTAGGCTTAAGGAGGCCGGGGCCCTCGCATGACCGCCGTCCTTCTCCTTGCCGAGCACGACAACGCCACGCTCTCGCCCGCGGTTGCCAAGACCGTTAGCGCCGCCAAGTCCCTGGGCGGCGACATCCACGTCCTGGTCGCCGGCGCCGGGGCACGTCCGGTCGCCGAGGCCGCCGCCAGGCTCGACGGCGTTGCCAAGGTGTTGCTCGCCGATGCCCCGCACCTCGGCCACCAGCTGGCCGAGGAGGTGGCCGCACTGATCCTGGGCCTGATGCCGGGCTACGCGGCCGTGGTGGCTCCGGCCACCGCCTCCGGCAAGAATATCCTGCCCCGCGTCGCCGCCATGCTCGACGTGATGCAGGTCTCCGAGATCATCAAAGTGGTGGCGCCGGATACCTTCGAGCGCCCGATCTACGCGGGCAACGCCATCCAGACCGTGCAATCGACCGACCCCAAGAAGGTCATCACGGTTCGCGCCACAGCCTTCCCCGCCGTCGCCAGCACCGGCTCGGCGCCGATCGAAACCATAAACGCCCCGCCCGCCGTGGATCTGTCGACTTTCGAGAAGGCCGAGGTGCAAAAGTCCGACCGGCCTGAGCTCACGGCCGCCAAGATCGTGATTTCCGGCGGCCGTGGGCTGCAATCCGGCGAGAACTTCAAGACGTATATCGAGCCGGTGGCCGACCTCTTGGGCGCTGCCGTGGGTGCGAGCCGCGCGGCCGTGGACGCGGGCTACATGCCCAACGACCACCAGGTTGGCCAGACCGGCAAGGTGGTGGCCCCCGAGCTCTATATCGCGGTCGGCATCTCGGGCGCCATTCAGCACCTGGCAGGCATGAAAGACTCGAAGGTGATTGTGGCGATCAACAAGGACAGCGAGGCGCCGATCTTCCAAGTGGCGGACTTTGGCCTGGTGGCCGACCTGTTCCAGGTCCTCCCGGAGTTGAAGGGAGAATTGGAAAAGGTGGGCAAGTGATACCGGGCAACCACAGGCAGTCGGGCGGCGGGGTTAAGGAGCATGCCGGCATGGACGCGAGTGTCAGTAAGGGCGCCGAGGTGAGCGAGCGTCCCCGCACCAGCGACAGTGTGGAGGTCGCCCCCATCAAGTCGGTGGGCATCATCGGTGCGGGCCAGATGGGCAACGGTATCGCCCACGTCGCCGCCATCGCCGGCTACGACGTGGCGATCAACGATCTCAAGAAGGAGATGGTGGAGAAGGCCCGCGCCCTCATCGAGCGTAACATGAGCCGGCAGGTGTCGCGCGCGCTGATCACCGACTCCGAGATGCAAGCCGCCCTCAGGCGCATCAAGTATGCGCCCGACCTCGCGGCGGTTGGCGATAAGGATCTTGTGATCGAGGCTGCCACCGAGGACGAGGCCATCAAACGCAAGATCTTCGCCGAGCTTTGTCCCAAGCTCAAGTCGTCGACCATCCTGGCCACCAACACCTCGTCGATCTCCATCACGCGCTTGGCCTCGGCCACCGACCGGCCGGAGCGCTTCATCGGCATGCACTTCATGAACCCGGTGCCGATGATGCAGCTGGTGGAGCTGATCCGGGGCATCGCCACCGGCGACGAGACGTTCGGGGCGGCGCGACGCTTCGTCGAGAGCCTGGGCAAGGTCATCGCGGTGTCGGAGGACTTCCCGGCCTTCATCGTCAACCGCATCCTGCTGCCGATGATCAATGAGGCGGTCTACACCCTCTACGAGGGTGTGGGCACCGTTGAATCGATCGACAAGGCGATGCGGCTCGGCGCCAACCACCCCATGGGGCCGTTGGAACTGGCCGACTTCATCGGCCTCGACACCTGCCTGTCTGTCATGCAGGTGCTCTATGAGGGCCTGGCGGATTCCAAGTACCGCCCCTGCCCGCTCTTGGTGAAGTACGTCGAGGCCGGCTGGCTCGGCCGCAAGACCAAGCGCGGCTTTTATGACTACCGCGGCGAGAAGCCCGTCCCCACGCGGTGATATCGGTTGGGGTCAAGCGGCCGGCGAAGCCGGCGCAGACCCAACGCGGTGTTTGCCCGCTTTTTTGATGCTCCCGCGTTGGGCCTCGCCACGCTTGCACCGACCCGACCTCCGTCGGCGTGCGGGTGGGATGGCGTCCTCGCTTGGACGGGCTCGACGCTGCCCATCGGCGCCTCCTGTGGACATCATTGCAAGCAACGCCGCGATGGTCGTGCCGGAAAAATAGCGGCCGGCCGTCTGGCCGGATCGCCGGCATTTCTAAGAAAGTCGGGCTAGGCACGCGCTTGGGCGTCCTTGCCGACACGTTGAGCTAGGGCCTCAGCCTCGCGTGATCGGCCGCCTCCGGCCGTGCGCACCACGGGCCCCGTTGAAGGGGCTGAGCCCTGGAATTGTAACTGACAAGGCGCACCGCCGGTGCCAACATCGAGCAGCATTTGCAACAAGCAAAATACGGGAGGAAATGATGCTGAGACCAACGACCCTTCTCCTGGGGTTCGCGCTGGCTCTCTTCGGCACGCCGTCCGCAGACGCCCAGCCGCCGGTCAAAATCCGCGTGGCCTGGGTGGCGCCGGTGTCGAACTGGGCCTCCATCCTGCTCGAGAAGAAGGAGTTGGCCAAGCACATGGGCCAGTCCTACGTCATGGAGCCCGTGCGCTACGCCGGGACGCCGCCGATGGTGACGGCGCTGGCGAGCGGGGAGCTGGAGGTTGCCAACCTCGCCTATTCGACGCTCGCTATCGCCATCAAGAACGCGGGCATCGACGATCTGCGTGTGATCGCCCACGAGTTCCGCGACGGCGTGCCCGGCCGCTACACGCAAGAATACATGGTGCTGGCCGACGGCCCCATCAAAAGCGCGCAGGACCTCAAGGGCAAGGTGGTGGCTTCCAACGCGGCTGGCAGCGCCGTCGACGTGGCCATGCGTGCCATGCTGCGCAAGAACGGGCTCGAGGACAAGCGCGACTACACCGTGCTGGAGACGCCATTCCCAACCATGCGGGCGATGCTGGCCGAAAAGAAGGTGGATCTCATCCCCGCCGTTCTGCCTTTTTCGCTCGATCCCGAGCTGCGCAAGGTCGGGCGTACGCTGTTCTTGCAGCGCGACGCCATCGGGGAGACGGAGATGATCGTGTGGGCGGTGCGCAAGCCGTTCATCGACAAGAACCGTGCGGCGATGGCGGACTTTATGGAGGACACGCTGCGGATCGTGCACTGGTATCTCGATCCCGCCAACCAGAAGGCGGCGGCCGAAATCGCAGCCAAGGTCACCAAGCAGCCAGCGGAGCGCTTCTCGTGGGTGTTCACCGAGAACGATTACTACCGCGATCCCAATATGCTGCCGAACCTGGAGGCGCTGCAGCGCAACCTCGACATGACGACGGACCTCGGCTTCGTGGAGGGCAAGCTGGATGTTGCCAAGTACACGGACCTCACCATCGTCAAGGAGGCGGCGGCGCGGCTGAAGTAGGACCTCTCCTCGCCCAGCGCCAACCTCGCCCGCGTACTCCAACGGGGCGGGAAAGGGGGGCGGGGGTGAGGGGGCAGCGGCACGCTTCCCAATCGGTGCTTGTGGCTCGCCCTCTCCCCGATTGGCGCCAAAGTGGCGCAACATGGGGAGAGAGATCATACCGTGCTCGTCGCCTGCACCTCCTGGTGCCAGATCAAGAGACGGCGGCGCACCAGCGCCATCGTCTTGACCAGCACGTAACCAACCGCTGCGATCTCGACGATGCCGGCAAACACGCCGCGCGAGTCGGCGAACCGGGAGGCGTGCGCCATGGCGCCGCCGAGGCCGTAGCCGCCCATCAGCATCTCGGCCACGACGGCGACGATGAGAGCGATCGGCAGGGCGACCTGCAGGCCGGTCATGACCTGCGGCAAGGCGGCGGGCAACAGGACTTGCCATACGAGCTCGCGCTCGCCCGCCCCCATGTTGCGCGCCGACCACAGCAGGTGGCGGTCGACGGCGGCGATGCCGGCCACGGTCGCCGTCACCACCGGGAAGATGGCGTCGAGCACCACCATGGCGATCTTGGAAAGGTCATAGACCCCGAGCCAGAGCATCATGACGGGCAGGAAGGCGATCTTGGGCATGGGGAACCCGACCGACACGATCGGGTCGAACAGCCAGCGCACGGCAACATTGCGCGACATGGCCATGCCGACAATGACGCCGGCCACGGCAGCAATGCCGAAGCCGGCGAGGGCGCGATAGAGCGTCAACGCGGTGTTGAGGGCGAGGTCGCCGGCCACGGCATCAGTTAACATGCGGGCGAAAACGGCGGTGAGCCGCGGCAGCTGGAAGGGCGTGACGGCGCCGCTCGCCGCCAGTGCCTCCCAGGCGAGCGCCAGCGCCAGGATGGGGGTCGCGCGGGCG
>JAFMSC010000452.1 GCA_017353825.1 Hyphomicrobiaceae bacterium
TGGCTCGGAGCGGCGGGGTCATCACATAGGTCGGCCCAACGCTATTGACGCGAATGCCGTGGCGCCCAAGCTCACAGGCCAAGAGTTGCGTGAGGCGCTCGATCGCGGCCTTGCCCATGTTGTAGGCCGGGATCGGCAGTGGCAGGCGGCTGTTGATGGAGCCGATGGTGACGATGGCGCCGCACTTGTGTGGGATCATCTGGCGAGCAAAGGCGCGGGTGCAGTAGAGGGTGCCGTTGTAGTTCACCTGCCACATGCGGTCGTGCGCTTCCATGTCCATCTCCATGATGGACTCAGGACTGGGGATCAGGCCCGCGCAGGTGACGAGGATGCCGGCCGGCCCGAGATCGGCCTCGACCCTGGCGGCCACCGCCTCGACCGCCATCTGATCGGACACGTCGCAGGCATAAAAGCGCGCGCTCGGGCCAAGCGACTTGGCAATGGTCGCGCCGGCAGCAGCGTTCAGATCGACGACGGCAACGCTGCAGCCGTCGGCCGCGAGACGCCGGGCTGTCGCCTCGCCGATGCCGCTTGCTCCGCCGGTCACAACCGCAACCGTTCCATTCGACATGTGTCATTCCCCTCGTTCAGCCGATGAAAGTTGCTCAGATTTGCCGCGCGGGCAATGCCAACGAACGTGGCGAGGTTGGCATGTCAGGCGGAGCTGGGTCGCGCCGCGCTTGTGGCTGGCGTCGTCATGCGACCCAGCTCACCCCATGTCAGGCGGCCCCATCTCAGGCGGCACGGTGTAGAACATGGGCCGACGCGCCAGCAAAGGCGCGGCTCGTCGCCTTTCAACTCATATACACCCAGTGCTCGACAGCCGTCGGACCTCGCCGTTCTTCCCGACGGCGACCTCGCATCTTGTGACAAGACGCGTCGGCCGTGTCGGGTCAAGCTCGCCCTCGCCCAATCGCCGCTGGCAACCCCGCGCCCGAACGATCGCCTTGAAGCGATCCCCGTCGAACAGGCGGGGCGCGTGCTCCTCGATACGGCGTCCCACGCCCCGAACCAAGCACCAGAGTTGGCGCCAAGCCCCCGGATCGTCTCGCCGTCGCCCATCACGGGGCCTCCGGGCCTCAGGCTCCGGCCAGGCTACAGCGTGCTTGTGTCCGGATCAGTGTCCACGGAGGTGGGCGGGCAATGTCGGTCGGACGCGTTGACGCCAGCGGGTACAGACTTTTGCACACGCAAACAAAGCGAAGAAGACGCCCCAAATCGGGCCACAAGCATGCGCACGCTTACGTGGCAGCACCCCTCAACGCTGCGTAATGTCCCTTGGGAGAAACGTACATGCTCACGAAAGTCAAACTATTAACTCTACTCGCGCCACTCGCACTCGTCCCGTTGGTGGGGCGGGCTGCGGCTCAGGACTGGACCAAGTCGAAATGGGGCCCAGCTGACGAGATCGGCGCGGCCAACTACATCACGCCCGAATTGGTGGTGAAGGCGGCCCAGCTGGTGAAAGTCGGAAGGACCTACAATCTCGCCATCGAGACCAACTCCAAGACCCCGGCATTTCCGCCACGCTCGTTCAAGATCACGATCGTGCAGCCGGGCCAGGCGGGGAGCGCGGGCCTGGGCCCCAACAAGGCGACCTACAACGACGACATCATCGACGGCTGGGTGGGTATCGGCAGCCAGATCGACGGCCTCGGCCATCTCGGCGTCGAGCACATCTACTACAACGGCAACAAGCTGGCCGATTTCATGGACCCGACCGGGCTAAAGAAGCTCGGCGTCGAGAAGATCCCGCCGCTGGTGGCGCGCGGCGTGCTGCTCGACATGGCCGCGCACTACGGCACCGACATCGTCAAGGAAGGCACGGCCTTCAACGTCAAGGAGATCGAGGAGGTCGCCAAGAAGGAGGGCGTGGAGATTCGCCAGGGCGATGTGGTGCTGTTCCACACCGGCTGGACCAGCCTGATCGGTAAGGACGACAAGCGCTATAACGCCGGCGAACCAGGCCTCGGCATCGAAGGCGCCAGATACCTGACGGGCAAGGGCGTTGTGGCCGTCGGCGCCGACTCCTGGGCGCTGGAGGTGCTGCCCTTCGAGAGCAAGAGCGTGTTCGAGGTGCACCAGATCCTGCTGGCCATGAACGGCACGTATATCCTGGAGAACATGAACACCGCCGCCCTGGCCGCCGACAAGGGCTACGAGTTCCTGTTCGTCCTCGGCGTGCCCCGCATCACCGGCGCGGTCCAGGGCATCGTCAACCCCATCGCCATCCGCTGATGGACCCTAGCGCGGGGTAGGCGGAAGGCCGCACCGCCACTCTCGGAGCGCGCAAAACGGCCGGCTACGGCGGCGGCGATGATCCGCCCTATGCGCTCTCGCCCTGTGGCAGAACGGCGCGGCGTTGTACGTGGCTGTAGCCGAGCAGGGCGACGGCAACCGCAATGCCCGCCGTGTTGACCCAGATCGCCCCCGCAAAGGTCTCGGGCGGCAACACCACGGCCAGTGCCAGCAGGGCGTAGAGGGCCCGCGCCGGGAGCGACAGCGACCCCAGCGCGAAGCCAACCACGGCGGCAGTGCCCAGATAGATGCCGAACAGCACGCGCGCCAGGTTGAACGCGATCGCCACGGTCGGGCCATCCATCAGCAGGCTGGGGGTCAGCACGAACAGGAATGGCAGCAGGAACGTGCTCCAGCCGACCAGGCAGGCGATCCAGCCCGTGGTCCAGCCGTCGGTACGGGCGATGTTGGCCGCGGCGTAGGCCGCGAACGCCACCGGCGGCGTGATCATGGACAGGATGCCGTTGTACATGACGAACATGTGCGCGGCCATGGGCGTCACCCCGAGCTTGATGAGCGCCGGTGCCAGCAGCGTGGCGGTGAGGATGTAGACGCTCACTGTCGGCAACCCAATGCCCAGTAGGAAGGCGAGCACGGCGATCAGCAACAACAGGAGGAAGATGTTGTCACCCGACAGTCCCACCAGTTGCATCGTCATGCCAAAGGCGAGCCCGGAGATGCTCATGATGCCCACCATGAGCCCCGCCGCGGCGCCGATCAGGATAATGTCGAGCGAGACCCGACCGGTGTCGATGATCGCCTTCAGGATCTGGCCGACGCTAGCGCGCCGGCCGCGATAGCCGAACACCAGTGCGAACAGCATTAACATGACCGTCGCGACGATGGCGACCTTCTCGGGCCTCAGGCCGAACACCTCAGGGTAGATAAGAGCCGCGATCAGGAACGCGATGGGGACCAGGAAATGCCAGCCCGATTTGAACACCTCACCAATGCTCGGCGCATCAGCGACGGCGGCAGCGCCGATCTTCTGCTTGGCGGCCTCAAGGTCGACGTGGAAAAAGAGGCAGGCATAGTAGAGAAGTGCCGGGATCGCCGCGGCGATGCATACTGTGCCGTAGGAGACCTGCAGGAACTCCGCCATGATGAAGGCCGAGGCGCCCATCA
>JAFMSC010000453.1 GCA_017353825.1 Hyphomicrobiaceae bacterium
CCGCCGCCGGCAAACGAGAACACGCCGCCGGCGGCGTGAGGCCATGTCTGCCTCGGCGCCCCAGCCACATCGGACCGCAGTTGCGGTCATCGGCCTCGGTAGCATCGGTGGCGTGGTGGCCGGGTGCCTGCTCCATGCCGACCGCCACGACGTGGTGGCCTGCGTGCGCCGGCCCCTGGAACGGCTCACGGTGGAGCGGCCGGAGGGGACGGTCGAGGTGAACCTGCGCGCCTTGACGGATCCGGAGCGGGCCACGCGCGTGGATTGGGTGCTGCTGGCCACCAAGGCACACCACACGGCGTCTGCGGCGCCCTGGCTCACCGGGCTCTGCGGGCCGTCCACGCGCGTGGCCGTGCTGCAGAACGGGATCGATCACGCCGCCAGGGTGGCGCCGTTCATCGGTGGCGCAACCGCCGTGCCGGTGATGGTGTATTTCAACGGCGAGCGGCTGGCACCAGACCGCATGCGGATGCGCCATGTCGGCGGCGCGGCCGACATGGAGGTGGCGAACGATCCCGACGGTTGCGCGCTCGCGCAACTCCTGGAGGGCACGCCCATCGGCGTCCAGCTCATCGCGGACTTCAAGACCCAGGCGTGGCGCAAGTTGCTCGTCAACGCTGTCGCCAACCCTGTGACCTGCCTCACCCTGCGGCGGCAGGAGGTGCTGCGGCGCCAGGATATCCACGCCCTGTGCCTGGCGGTGCTCGAAGAGGCGGCATCGGTGGCGCGGGCGGACGGTGCGCAAGTGGCGCCGGGGGAGCCCGCCCAGACCATGGCCAAGCTCATGACGTTCGGGCCGGAGCTCGGCACCTCAATGTACTTCGACCGCCTCGCCGGTCGCCCGCTGGAGGTGGAGGCCCTCACCGGCGCCATCGTCGCTGCCGGCGAGCGGCTGGGCATTCCGACGCCACTCAATGGCGCCCTGCTGGCGTTGCTCAGGGCGGTGAGCGATGGGGCGAACGCCTAAGCAGGGCGAGTTAGCGCCAAATCAGACCCCGCCGCTTGTGGTGGGTGGTGGCGGGTAGCGGCCCTCGATCTAATCCCCGCGCAAGGGCCTACGCCGCCACGGCGTGGCCGTTGCCGTTGACGACGGTCTGGGCCGCCTTAGCGGTGACCCCGAGCCGCTCCACTGCCGCCTGCAGGATCTGGCCCAGCATCTCCGAGTAGCGCAGGCCCTGGAGGCCGGCCATCAGGTTCATCTTGCCGTCCCAGCACCAGCCGGGGTTGGGGTTCACCTCCAGAAGTTTGATCTCGCCCTTGGCGTCGGCGCGGAAGTCGAAGCGTGCGTAGTCGCGGCACCCAAGCCGCTCGAACAGCCGCGTCGAGTTGTCGATCAGTTGCTGCTGCTGCTGGTCGGCCAGCGCGGTCTCGCGATAGCGGATCTGGGTCCAGTAGGGGCTGTCCGGGAGCCATTTGGATTCGTAGCCCAGGATGCGCGGCAGGCCGGGATCGAGCCGCGAGTAGTCCACCTCCAGAAGGGGAAGCGCCCGCAAGCCCTGGTCGGGATTGCCAATCAGACCCACCGTGTACTCCTTGCCGGTCAGGAACTCCTGCACCAGCACGCCGCGCTTGGGGAAGTCGGCCCTCAGCCGGTCGAGGTAATCGAGCAGGGCCTTCTCGTTGTGCACCACCGCGTCCTTGGTGATGCCTTCACTCGAATCACCCTGGTTCGGCTTCAGCAGGGCCGGGAAGACGGAAGGCAGCGTTGCCCCCTGGTCGCCGGGCCGCACGTAGCTCTCGAGCGGCACAGGCACGTCGAGCGACTGGGCCACGGCCCGCACGAGGCCCTTGTCGTAGCAGGCCGCCAGCGCGGCGGGGCCAGCGCCGGTGTAGCCGATGCCCAGCACCTCCAGCAGCGCCGGAACGTGCAGCTCCTTGAAGGGGTCGTTATTCCAACCCTCATCGCACAAGTTGAACACAAGATCGGTGCGCAGCTCGGCCAGGTCGCGCTCCAGCGTGCCGTGGTTGTCGAGGAAGCGGAACTTGTAGTTGGGCAGCTCGGCCAGCGCGTCCTTGAGCTTGCGGATGGTCTCGATGTCCTCGGGGTTGAAAGCCCCTCCACGCTTGACCTGGTCTGGCAGCCGGTGGTCGCCCAGCAGCACGGTCACGTCGAGGGCCTGCAGCTTGCCCCTGCCCTTGCGCACCGGGAGATAGGGAGCATCGGCGCTGAGGAGGATGCGGCGGGCCATCATGCCCAGGTCCTGGTCGCGGTCGGAATGCGGCTCGGCGTGGCCGTGGTGGCGGATGTTGCGGAAGCCAGCCTTCTCCAGGAGCTTGCCAATGCTCTCGCGGGTGTAGAGGCGCTCGGCATAGAACTGGTCGGCGATCACGCCCATCTCATCGTGGACGATGACCTCGCGCGAGATCAGACGTTCTCCGTCCTGGCTGATGGAGCGCTCGCGGCACACGAAGTGGTGTTCGTCGATCCACTCCCAGGAGCGCCTCTCGAAGTTCTCGTGCATGTGGGCGCCGTCGGTGATGTCGAGCACCAGCTGGCCACTGGGACGCAGGATTTTGCCCACGGCAGTCAGCACCTTCTCATCGTCCTGCTTGTTGGAGAAGTAGCCGAACGAATTGCCCATGATGGCCACACAATCGACGCTGCTCTCGGGCAGGCGAGGGTTGCGCGCGTCGCCTTCCTTGAACAGCACCTGCAGGCCCTCGTTCTGGGCGCGCTTCTTGGCGAGCCGCACCAGGTAGCGCGAGCGGTCGAGGCCCATCACGTGCTTGAAGCCCCGCCGGGCGAGCTCCAGGCAGTGCCGGCCCTGGCCGCAGCAAAGGTCGAGGATGTAGCTGTGCGGTTGGACGGCCGCAGCGGAAACGACAAAATCGACCTCGCGGCGCGTGTTCTCCAGGTTCTCGACCACGTCGCCGTCGGTCTTGACGTAGAGGGCGTTGAAGAGCTTGCGCCACCACTCTTCGGGGAGGTGCGCCTCCAGGTCCGCGACCGGACCGAGGCAGGAACGCGTGGCCAAGCGGCGGGGGCGCTTAGGCTTGGTCGGAGCAATAACCATGGGGGACTGTAGTCCTCTCGTTGCCGGCCGCAGCGGCCGCTGGCTCGGCCAGCTCTCGCGCTCGACGCCGCCACCCTCGGATTCGCGGCGAAACCTCTTACGCCCAATAGCGGCGATCCTTAGTCCGGAGGTCACCGCTGTCAAACACTTATCTGTGGACGGTCCCTTTTCGCTGCAAGCGGGCGGTTTGCTCGTGCGCGAGAGGGAGAAGCTAGACGTGAGGATGAGGCACGTCGCCAGCGGGCGTGCTCGCGCGCGAGAGGGCGAAGCCCGCAAACCACCGAGGCTCCGCCGATCGGCGGATAGGCTTCGCTTGGCCCGCTCATCCCTCCTATTGAGCGCGTGTCAGCACGGCGATGAAGAAGCCATCGGTCCCGTGTCGCGCCGGCGTCAAAAGCAGCGGCGCGG
>JAFMSC010000454.1 GCA_017353825.1 Hyphomicrobiaceae bacterium
CAGAGCGCGCGCACCGCCGCCGCTGCCGCCGCGCTCAAGTGCACGCGGCTTGGTTCGCGCGCGGGCCTGCCGCTGCGCGCCCAGCTCGAAGCCTTCGAGATCAGCCGAGAGTAGACCGCGGCCGACAACCTTCCTGTCGCCGACTAGCGCAACGAGTTCCAGAGCATGAGCAAGCTCGACAGGACAATGGCAAGACATTGGCCGGCGACGCGCTGCACGCGATCCTGACGCACGCCGAGGAGCTTCAACGGAACCGTGCACGCGAATGGCGGCCCGATTGACGGGCGACGCGCCCTTTAGCCCCGCCGGGCATTGGGAGCACCGCGTATCATTCTGCCTACCCCCATAAACGGTGCGACGTATCAAGAGCCGCCACAAAAGATTGTGGTCTGCGAGGGCTCAGCGCATCCACCGCGCCCGGTTGGCAGGGCGTTAGCCCAGCTTGCGTCGCAAGTTCGGTCAGCAGGAACATCACGATATCATCTTACAGTCATCTGACTACGGGGTGACGCAAATGTGAGGCGCACAGAGCGAATGTCCTGGGCCATGATCCCGTTGTCCGAGGTGCTCGCGACGAATGGCACCAGCCCGACACGCCCCCAGCCCCCGTCGGGCAGTCATACGCGCGAGCGCTGCAAGCGGCGGGGCAAGGAGGACGTGGCTGAGAGAGGCAGCCACGTCCTTCGCATTTGAGGGGTCAGACGCCTCGCTGACGCGCCACTTTGATCAGCAATTCGCAGGCGAGGGTGTGACCCCAATTCAGATCATCACGAGCCCCAGCCGCATGGCCTTGGCGACCGCATCGGTGCGGCCCGATGCGCCAAGCTTGGCGGCGATGGCGGCGACATGAAACTTGGCCGTATGCGGTGTGGTGCCGAGCCGCCGCGCAATGGCCTTGTTGGAGGCGCCTTCCGCCATCAACTGTAGGACTTGCAGCTCCCTCGTGGTGAGAGCCGGCGGGGCCTCGGACACCTCTGAGCCGTCCTCGATCGCGTGGCGGGCCGATGCACCAATAAGGTCCTGCTGATGCTCTGCCAACAGCGTCGACAGTCCGACGGCGGCGGCGCGCACGGCGGCATCCAGGATCTCGGCGCTCGCATCCGCCGGCAGCGCTGCGGTGGCGCCGAGCCGCAGCGATTCCGGGACCTCCGACGCGTCGGCGAGAAGCACCAACACGGGGGCTAAATCCGTCCCCCGAGCGACAGAGTCTGTGATCAGCACGTCGGGGACCCGGCCCTCGTCCGGCGCGACGAGCTCGAGGCCACGACGCCGCGAAAGTGCCTCGCGCACGCGCTCAGCCAGCTCGGGATCGCCGATCGCAAGCTCCACCGTCACCCCGGACTTGGCCACCGGCCAGCGCTCCTTCCTGCGTCAAATCCTCGTTCAGGAGGCCGGGCGCCTTGCGATGGCCACCTTGGCCGTAGCGATTTGGCCGGCACGCAGGAGCCTGAGTTCGGCGGTGGTGCCCACGCTCTCGGGTGTGAGCTTGCCGAGCAGACTGCGCATGCCAGGCACCGGCTCGCCGTTGAAGGCGACGATGATGTCGCCCACGAGAATACCGCCCTTGCGGGCAGGCCCATCGGGATCGACGCTGACCACCATAGTGGCGCGCCGGTCCTCAAGGGCATGCACCGCGGCGAGTGCGTCGTCGAGCCTAATGGGATGGAGGCCGACGCCAAGATAGCCGCGAAAGATGCGGCCGTCGGCGAGCAGCCGCGGTGCCACCCGCTCGATGGTCGGGGCTGGGATCACGAGCGGTCCTCTGGCGCCGCCAAGCAACGCCATCCCGATTAGCGCGCCGTCGCCGTCGATGACGATGCCGCCCTTGCACCGCTCGCGCAGCCCGATGTCGAGCAGCACAAGGCGGTCCAAGCTGCCGCCGCGCTGGCTCTGCCAAGCGCCGCCCACCGCCGAGACCACCCCGAGGGCGGCGATGAGCCCAGGATCGCCGCGGCCCAGCGCCAGCACCAGCTGGCCGACGCGCTCTTGGCTGCTGGCCGTCAGGGCCGCCACGTCCGGCAAAGCCTCGCGCACGCTGAGCACGGCGATGCCGGTGGCCGGATCGCGCCCCGCGAGCTGGGCGGCAAGGTTCCGGTCAGACGCCAGGCTCACCGAAAGCTCCTCATCGGACTCCACCGCGCTGGCGGCCGTGACGACGGTGCCCGGCCTCCAGATGAAGCCGCTCGCCACGTGGCGTCCCTGGGAGCGCACGCCGACCACGGCACTGCCCGCCGTCTGCGCCAGACGTTCGAGCCGACCCGACAGGGCGGTCAGGAAATTGTTGTCTGTGGGTGCTGACATGATGGGCATCCTTCAAGGGTGAGAACTTGGCCCAAATGTGCCCACGCCTGGCGCAGGCTCCAACTCCCCATGTGGCTAGCTCGCCGGCCGGCCCGCTTGGGTCGTCGCCAAAAATGCGCACCCGATCCACGCAAATCCGCCAGCGCGGCAATATTGCCTGCCGTCCTGTTCTGCTAGAGGTGGGAGAAGGACGCACTGGGAGGCTCGGCCGATGCTGACTGTTGAGGGCTCCGCCCGGACCTGGCGCAAAGTCCTCGTGGTGATCACCGAGGACTGGTTCGCCCTGTCACACTTCGTCCCCCTGCTCACCGAGCTCGCGACGCTGGCGGGCAAAGTGGTGGTGGCCGCCCGTCCGAGCGGCCGGTTCGGCGACCTTGAGGCGCTCGGCGTGGAGGCGCGCGCCTTCGACATGCAGCGCGGGTTTCTGCGCGTGAGCGAGATCAAGGCGGCGTGGGATGGACTAGCGCAGCTCATCGACGCGGAGCGGCCAGACGCGATCCACGCCATTGCCATGCAGCCCATGGTCATGACCAGCCTGGCGCTGGCCAGGACCGCGCATCGCCCGGCGGCGGTGGTGCTGCATCTCACGGGGCGCGGCTATTTGGGCTACGCGCGCGCGCCGGTGGCGCAGGTGCTTCGCACCCTCGCGCACGCCGCGCTGAGGCGCTGCGCGGCGACCAACAACACCTGGCTTGTGGCGGAGAACAGCGACGACGTAGCGGACATGGTCGCCGCCCGCGTTGCCGTGCCGGAGCGGACGGCGATCCTGCCGGGAGCCGGGGTCGATCCTGCACGTTATCCCCAGCTCGCCCCGCCCGCCAACGCCGTGCCGCACGTCGCCTACGTGGGGCGCATGATCCGGTCGAAGGGCGTGCACGTGCTGGTCGAGGCGCAGCGCCTGCTACGGACCTGGGGGGTGGCCGTCGAGATCGATCTTTATGGCGATTCGGATGCAGGCAACCGCGAGGCCATCCCGCGTGAGCTGCTGGAGCGCTGGAGCGGTGAGCCAGGCATTGCCTGGCGCGGGCGCACCCACGACATCGTCGGGGTCTGGCGCAAGACCGACATCGCGGCGGTGCCGGCGCTGGGCGGAGACGGCATGCCG
>JAFMSC010000455.1 GCA_017353825.1 Hyphomicrobiaceae bacterium
TCGGCGCCGTCGAGCGCATCGAGCACCGCCTGCAGCTCGGCGAGAACCGCCGCATACGCCGCCTGCCGCTCGGCGCAGGCGCTGGCCCGCTGCTGCTGCTCAACCTCGAAGCGCTCAAGTCTGTGCTCGTCTCCCGCGCCATTGAGCAGCTCCTGCTCCTTTGCCAGATTCGCGGTGCGTCGCTCCACCCCCACGCGCAGCCCGTTGCTGATGGCGTTGACCCTGCCCATGATGTAGTCGACGCGCTCCGACAGGTGCGCCTCGGCCTCCGACACCAGCTCTTCGGCAATCTGCAGGAAGTCCTCTTCTATTAGGCACCGCAAATGGTTAGCACGTCCTTTCGCCAGCTTGCGCGAGGCGAACCACCGGCGCCACCACGCCACTCCGAGGTCCATGGTGACCTTATCCCCAAGCGGCGCTACCGAGGGCAGCACTCCTTCCGGCCAGGCCGGGACCTCGAGCAGGTCGCTGCGGTAGTTGGGAAGGAGGGAGGAAACGATGATTCGCAACTGGGGGTAGAGGAACTGCTCGACGCGGTCGATCTCCTTGGCCGCGTGCTCGAAGGTCGCCAGGTAGACGGCCTCCAGGTCCTCGCGCAGGGGCAGGACATCGCAGCGCCATGTCCATTGGCGCGGCTGTTCCTGAAGCGCGTCGAGGAGCACCTCGGCCTCCTTGTCTGCGAACTCCCGCACGAGGCCGCAGAGCTGGTTGCGCAAGGAACGGCTTGCGGTGGCAATGACCCGCTTGAAATGCGCCTCCACCTCCTCGAACGAGCCCCGCAGCCCCTTCACGTGCTCCCCGATTTCGGCGAGCAACTTCTCCTCCTCAGCGACGCGCTTGCGCAGGCAAGCCGTCTCCTGGCGGCGCGCGTCGACGAGATCGGTGATGGACTGCCGCTCGGCGGCGTCGTTCACGTCGGCGGTGCGCACGAGCTCGGCGAGGCACACGGCGATCTGGCGCAGCAGCATGGCGATGCTGCTCGTGCTCATCAGCTTGGTGATGGCGGCCGAAACCTCGGCCATGCCGGAGCTCATGTGCACGGCCGGCAGGGCGCGCGCCGGTTCGATGCCTGAAGTCTCGGCGGGGGCGGCGCCCGCAGACCCGTTGCGACGTGCAGGGGGCGAACCTTGGCAGGGGTCGAGTGAGCGCTGGGGCAGGACCACTGCAAGCTCGCCGGCCTCGGCCTGCAGCCGCAGGTTCCCCAGCCAGGCGCTGCCGTAGACCACGGGGATATTGAGCGACGGGAACTCGGCGCGTAGGCGCGTCTCGATGGCTGCCTTCACCACCGCGGCATCGCTGCTGAGCTTGGGGAGCTCATCGGCACGGTTGATAAAGACGACGATGCGGTCCTTGTGGAGTCCGTTCAACAAGCGCAGCAGGGCGATATCGCCGGCCGACAGCGGCTGCAGCGCCGAAACCACGAACACGTAGATGTCGGGGTTCTCCAGGCTGCGCCGGGTGATTTCGTCGCGCACCAGGAACGGGTCGTTGGTGCCCGGAGTGTCGATCAGGGTGATGGGGAAGGCGAACGGGCCGTCGTTGAAGTAGAGGTCGGCGGAGCGGGTGATGTCGGAGTAATGGAGGCTCTTGCCGGGCCAAGTGTCGTCGTCGCCGGCGCTGACGTAGTCGGTGAGGATCTGGGGGGTGACGGTCGGGTAGCGATGGCACTGGCCGAGCAGCTCGGGGAACTTAGGGCCGAGCCGGCGCTCCGCACGCTTGCGCATCACCTCAAGCTGCGCACGCAGGAGGTCGGACTGGAACCCGGGGACCAGGCGCTCCGTCAGCTCCCTGAGGCGCCCCCCGCCCTCGGCCAGCTCACGCCACTCGTCCGCCGAGAACAGGTGGAATACCGCGGCGTGCTCGGGCGGCGTGGGGCCGTTGCGGAAGTTGAGCGCCGTGACCACCACGGTCCACGGGTTGATGTCGGTGGGCAGCAGGCCGGGACGCCGCGACAGCGCGTTGATGAAGGTGCTCTTGCCGGCCTTGATCTGGCCGACGACAGCGATGCGGCATGTGCGCTCGTTAAGTTGCCGCCGGGCGGCATCGAGCAGCGGGGCGGCGTGCTCGCCCAGCAGGTCGCCCAGCCGCCCAAGCAGGTCGAGCAGCCTGACGCGCGCTGTTTCCAATGCCGAGCCGATGGCGTCGTCTCGGCGCGACCGGGCTTCGATGGGAGACGCGTCCCCCAATCCGGGTGCTTCAAACCCCATGCTGGCTCCCTCGCGAATGCGCCCCTATTCGCGACGCCCCACAGCCTGCCTGCGCCCACATGTGCCCGGCCGTCGCGACGCGCAAAGGGTGTCACTGCAACTCCACGGGTCAACGTCGCGGGGAAATCGCAGTTAACTCGGGGCGCGAGATAAGCCGACGCGTGATCCGCCGCAGCCGCCGGTGGGCTCTGGGGAGGGCCCACCAACCCCGAGGCTGCGCCCGGCCGGCGAGGATCGTTGCCAATCCGGGCGCTTTGTATGCAGAATGTCGCGCCGGGCAGCGTACCGGGCCCAGGCGCGGATGGCGCGGGGCGTGCGTAGGGGTTCTACTCGAGGGATGGGCTGTGAGCGTCCGCGGCTTCCTGTGCGCAGGCTGCGCGTGGGCCCTTCTGGCGGCGGCCGCGGCGCCGGGAGCGGCGCTCGAGGGCGGGCCTGACGATGAGGGCTACGCGGCGCAGGAGTTCTACGGAGCCATCGCCTACTCGCCCACGACGCGCGCGCACGGGTGGGCCTACGATTATACCTCGCACGACGAGGCCAAGCGCCACGCGCTCGCCCAGTGCAGCCGCCATGCCGAGGATTGTGTCGTGCCGGTCTGGTTCCGCAACGCCTGCGGCGCCCTGGCCGTCGGCGCCGACGGTTACGGCTCCGGCTGGGGGGCGAGCCGCAAGCTGGCCGAGACTTATGCCATCAAGTCCTGCGGGCGCTATTCCGGCGGCTGCGCCGTGGTCCGATGGGTATGCACCACGAAGTGAGCCACAGGCCGCAGCGCGGGCGCGCGTCGGCGCCCGCGCGACCGGCTGTCGCGCGACCAAGGGGGTCGCCGGCTCGGGTTGACCTGCTGGTTAGGAGATACTAGAAATTAGAAAAAACTTCCACGAAGACCCTCGCGGCTGCGGCGAAGATTGCGCTGTGAGGACGGTGAGGGAAAGCGGTTGCCAGGACCGCACAAGCAGGGGGATTCCGCGTTTTGAGGTCTGCGCCCACCAGGCGCTTCGGTGCCGTCCTAGGGCTGCTGTGCTGCGCGCTCGCGTGGACGGCCCCTGCCGCCGAGGCCGACGAGGAGGCCTTCAAGCTCCTCAAGCTTGACGGCCACCAGGTACGCTGGCCGCTGCCGGCGACGGGCGGGCCGCGCGTGCTCACCTACCGGCTGGCAGCGGGGACGGAGGCGTTCCCCGCCGCCC
>JAFMSC010000456.1 GCA_017353825.1 Hyphomicrobiaceae bacterium
TGTCGATCAGTGTCACCTTGTGGCCGGCGAGCAGAGCCTCGCCCTCGCGCCGGTCGCGCGTCAGGCCCGGCGCGTCGGACACGAGGGCGCTGCGGCGCGCGGTGAGGCGGTTGAACAGGGTCGACTTGCCAACGTTGGCCCGACCGATGATGGCGACGACGGGAGGCATGCTCGCCTCGCATGTGAGCGCCGGTGGCCCATGCCCGGCTTGCGACCCCACGGCTAGCGCGAAGCGCAGGCCCGATCAATTGAAGGCGTAGAGGCGGGCATTGTCGGACAGCACGTAGAGGCGGCCTCCAGCCACCACGGGGGCAATGAGCACGGACTCGCCGACGCTCTCGCTGGTCGCCACCCGTCCGTTCTCAGGCTCCACCCCGACAAGCTGGCCTTTGGACGAGACGACCCAGAGCCGGTTGCCCGCCAACACCGGACCGGACCACGTGCCGTCGCCCAGTTTGGTGGCCCAGCGGATGCGGCCGTCGGTACGGGTGACCGCCACGAGCTGGCCGCCCGAGTCCACGACGAACACGCTATCGCCGGCCACCCAGGGCTGGTCGATGCCGCCGACGGAGATGGACCAGATGCGCTCACCATTCTTCTGCGAGCTGGCGATCATGCGCCCGCCGTGGCCCACGGCGTACATCACGCCGCCGTAGAGCACCGGCCGGGCGGCGTCACTCATGGCGTTCAGGGACGAGCCGGAGGCCGTCCGCGCCAGCGACTCCTGCCAGATCGGCTGGCCGTTGGACGTGCGCAGCGCCACCAAGTCACCGGTCGGGTACGGCACGACAGCCATGTCCTTGTCCACCGCGGGACTGGCGTTGGCCAGGATGCTGGCCCTCTCCGGCAGGCCGGTGAAGGTCCACAGCTCAGCGCCGTCGGAGCCGGAAAGGCAGTACACCTGCCCCTCCGTGGTCACGGCGAACACGCGCTCGGCCTGTGCGGTGGGCGAGGCTCGCAGCGGCGGCCCCAGGGTCTTCTCCCACAGCTTGCGGCCGCTCTTGGCATCCAACGCCACCATCGTGCCGTAACCGGTGGCCGCATAAATGCGCCCCGCCTCGGCCGCGAGCCCGCCCCCGAAGCCCTCCTGGCCCTTCTCGGTAGGCGGCGTGGTGGAGGCGCGCCACACCACCGAGCCCCCAGAGGCGCTGACCGCGGTCACCTGGCCCGCAGCGTCGAGCGCGTAGACATTGCCACCGTAAACGATCGGACTTGCCGTCACCTTGCCGTAGAAGCTGGAGCCGGTGCCCACGCTCACGCTCCAGGCCTGCTTCGGAGTGCTACTGAGCGCAAGATGCCCTGGCGCGTTGCTGGCGACGCCCCCCGGCTGGCTCCAAGAGTCGTTGGCCTGCTGGCGCGGCAGCGCCAGCGGCCGGCCGGCGGCGGATGCATCGGAACGCAGGTTCTCCTGCTGGATCACCGCGATGCGCTTGCCGGGAAGCGGCAGCTCCTTCTCGGCGAAGGGGTTGAGGTCCTGCAGCTTGGGCAAGCTGTCGCCGCAGCCGAAAAGCGCGAGCGCCAGGAGCAGGAGAGCCGCCCCCAATCCTGCCTTGCTGGCTGTTCCGGCCGGCATCTGGACCATCGACAACTCCGCCCCTCTCTGGACCACCCTGTACAAGTGCCTTGTGTTTACTCGCTCTGTGTCTACTTGCTGTTGTCGGGCGCCGGCTTGGCCTTATCCTCCGCCGCGTCGCCCTTGGGAGGCACAGCCGACTTGTCGTCCGCGGCCGGGGCCTCCTTGGCGCGATCCTGGTCGTCGAGCAGGGCCACCATGATGCGTGCCCGCTCGGAGATGCCTGGAGGCGTGGTCCGGTCCGCCAGCAGGCGCTGGAAGTGGCTGCGAGCCTCTGGCCCGAAGCCGGCCCTGGCCGCGCCCACCCCTAACAGCTCGCGCGCCGTATAGCGCCAGGGACTGCGATCATTCGCCAGCGGACTAAGCTGAGTCCTCAGCTCAGGGAAGGGGAGCGTATCGAATTTCAACATGGCGACCTGCAGGCGCGCATAGTCCTGCAAGATGGGGTCGACGGCCTTGTCCTTGGCGATCTGATCGTAGGCACTCACCGCGTCAAGTGTGTTGCCATCCGCAGCGTCCTGGGCCGCCAAGCGAAGTCTGGCGAGGGCGGCGTAGCCGGACGGAGCAGCGGCGAGGCCTTCCAGCGCCTTCTGCGCCTCGTCGGTCCGCTTGGCCGCAAGTTCACCGAGCGCCAGAAAGTACTGGTTGCTCGCGGTCTCGTTGGCCTGAGCACGGCGATACTCGTAGCCCTTCCATCCGGCGACGGCCAGGATCGCCGCCAGCGCCGCGCCCAGCACGTAGACGCCGTATTTGTCCCAGAGCTTGAGCAGCTGCTCGCGGCGCAGTTCCTCGTCGATCTCACGGGAAATCGCGTCTCTGAGGTCGGCCATGCTCTTTTCGCGTCATTCACAAGGGGTTGGCTTACCAGCGCCGGCGCCCCCACACGTCGGGTGGGCTGTCCGGCGCCCGCGTTATAGCCAATTTGCCGGATGTGGTAATGATTTTCCGGCTTTTTTGCGATCTACGGCAGCCGCAGAGCCCCTTCCGCCGACCAGCGCTTCCGCTACAACCTTAGCCGGCGCCATAATTTTTACCATATTGCGCAGACCTATATCCGTCTACGATTCTTCGCCGGGGCCAGGAGCGACCCGCCCCATCACGGAATTCGCCGCAGCTCGGCTGCGGTGCAATGGAGCCGGGCCGGCTCCGGCAGGGTCGCACGACCCCGCCACCGTGGTGGGCGACGCATTTTGAGCCCAGGGGCTTTTTCGTAGCGACGAAGGCAGTTCGGGTCGGGGGCGTCGACATTCCGGGCGGCGGCCTAGCGGAAACGAGGGGAGCCATGGTGAGGGAGTATTCGGCAGGCCAGCCGCTGGCCGAGGGCAGCGTCGCCGCCCAAGGGCTTGATTTGCGCGACACCACCGCCAGCCTCACGCAGGAGCTCTCGCAACTCCTCGCCCAGTCGATCGCGCAGGGCCAGCCTGGCAAGGGGGCGTCGAGCGTCGCGGCAGCCGGCTCAGAGCTCGCCAACCTCGCGGCGCTGGTCTCGGCCTCCCAGAGCCAGCGCAGCCACGAGCCCACCTTCAGGGACGGCCTTTCCTCCCTCTCGTACAACCGCCCAATGCAGCCGCCAATGCCGCCACCGCCTCCGCCGGCGTCGGCTGCCGTGGCGCCTGTTGGCGTCCTTGCCTCGGCCGGAGTCCTCCCTCCTGCGGGCGTGCTTCCCTCCTCTGGCAGCCTGCTCGTCACCGATCCGCACGACGAGGAGCCGATGCCCATCCCATCGACGTGGCGGCAACCCATGCCCAACGACGATGAGCGCTGGTATCGCCAGCAACTAGGGGCGGCCGGCCTCGGCCTGCTCGCGGGCCTG
>JAFMSC010000457.1 GCA_017353825.1 Hyphomicrobiaceae bacterium
CGATCCGCTCAGCGCCATCCTGGTCGTGGCTGACTACTCAAACCCCGATCCCTGCGACCGCCACCTGTCCGTCTTCGACGGCAAGGAGCGCTTCGACCTCGACCTCAGCTACAAGGGGGAGGTCAAAGTGAACGAGCAGCAGCCGAGCGGGCAGCCGGCCATCGCCCACGTCTGTCGCGTCAAGTACAAGCCCATTGCAGGACACAAGACCGACGCGGAGAACTCATATCTGGCGACCAGCGATGCGATCGAGGTGTCGCTACGGCCGATCCCGAGCGCCAAAATCCTGGTGCCCTACCAGATCACAATCCCGACGCTGATCGGCTACGCCACCATCGTGTCCAAGCGCGTGGAGATCGAATCTCCGGGCCTGCCGCAAATCGCGCTTCTGCATTCACCCTGAGTCGTTACCGACGCGCGCCCGTGGACGGGACGCGCATGCACAGATCGGAGATTCCGTCGATTAAGAGCCCCAACCGGAGCATTGGGCGCCGGACAATGGGCTAGTGCGACAGCCGGGGGCGCCGCCTCCCCCACTGCGGCTTTTTCGGGGCAGGCCCTTGATCTTGCCGCATCGCTCTGCAATGCCTCGGACCTGACGATCCCAAGGGGCCCGCCTATGAGCCGCCATCTCGGACACCGCATCCGCAACGTGACCGCCGTGCTCGGCCCGACCAACACGGGCAAGACGCACCTGGCGATCGAGCGCATGCTGGGGCATCAATCCGGCCTGATCGGCCTGCCGCTGCGCCTGCTGGCGCGCGAGGTCTATGACAAGATCGTCGTCCGCGTGGGCGCCGAGGCGGTGGCGCTGGTGACCGGCGAAGAGAAGATCAAGCCGGAGCGGCCGCGCTATTACGTGTGCACCGTGGAGGCGATGCCGCGCGAAGTGGACGTGGATTTCCTTGCCGTCGACGAGGTGCAGCTGGCGGCCGATCCGGAGCGCGGGCACGTGTTCACGGACCGCCTGCTCCACGCGCGCGGACGCGAGGAGACGCTGCTTCTCGGCGCCCAGACCATGCGTCAGGCGATCGCCGACCTCATCCCCGGCGCCAACTTCATCTCCCGGCCGCGCCTGTCAAAGCTCACCTATGCGGGTGAGAAGAAGATCACGCGGCTGCCGGCCCGCTCGGCGGTGGTGGCATTCTCGGCATCTGAGGTTTACGCGATCGCCGAGCTGATGCGGCGACAGCGCGGCGGGGCCGCGGTGGTGCTGGGCGCGCTCAGCCCGCGCACGCGCAACGCGCAGGTGGCGCTCTACCAGTCCGGGGATGTCGATTTCCTGGTGGCGACCGATGCCATCGGCATGGGCCTCAACCTCGATGTCGATCACGTAGCCTTTGCCGGAGTGCGCAAGTTCGACGGTCAGGTGCACCGAGAGCTGACGGCCGCCGAGCTGGCGCAGATCGCCGGGCGCGCTGGGCGCCACATGAACGACGGCACGTTCGGCGTGACGGGGACGGTGCAGCCCTTTACCAGCGACATTATTGAGCGGCTGGAGACGCACAGCTTCGACAGCGTGAAGTCGCTGCAGTGGCGCAGCCGCGACCTCGACTTCTCCTCGCTTGACCGGCTCCGCGACAGCCTGAGGCGGATGCCAGACGAGCCGCGGCTGGCGCGCGCGCGCCTGGCCGACGACACCATCGCGCTGGAGAACGTGAGCGCCGATCCGGCCCTGTCGGCCATGGCGACCACGCCCGAGGCGGTGGCGCGCCTGTGGGACGTGTGCCAGGTGCCCGACTACCGTAAGATCTCGGCGCAGGACCACGCCGAGCTGGTGGGAACGCTCTACAAGTTCCTGATGGGGCCGAGCGGGCGCATCCCCGTGGACTGGTTCGCCAACCAGGTGGCGTTCGCCGACCGCACCGACGGCGACATCGACACGCTTGCCACCCGTATTGCCCACATCCGCACCTGGACGTTTGTGTCCAACCGTGGCGACTGGCTCGACGACCCCGAGCATTGGCAGGCACGTACGCGGGCAATCGAGGATGCGCTGTCGGACGCACTGCACGAATGCCTCACCCAGCGTTTCATCGACCGGCGCACCAGCGCCTTGATGCGCAGCCTTAAGGACAAGGACGATCTCGTCGCCGAAATCGCCCAGGACGGCGCGGTTCAGGTCGCCAATCACTACGTCGGTCGCCTGCAGGGCTTCCGGTTCTTTCCGGATACGCAAGCTGAAGGCATCCACGGCAAGGCGGCCCGCACCGCCGCCACCCACGTGCTCGCCAAGGAGCTCGCCATGCGGGCGCGCCGCGTGGCGGCGGCCAAGAAGGATGCGTTAAAGCTGTCGCGGCGCGGGCAGATTCTGTGGCGAGAGGAGGAAATCGGCCGGCTGGAAGCTGGCGACGACCTGCTCAAGCCGATCGTGGTGCTCGTCGCCGACGAGTCCATGAGCACAGCCGATAAGGACAAGGTGCAGGAGCGGCTCAACGTCTGGGTGGCCGAGACTATCGGTGAAAAGCTGAAGCCGCTGGTGGAGATCGCGGCCGCTAAGGACTTGGCCGGCCTGGCGCGTGGGGTCGCTTTCCGACTGAGCGAGGGCCTGGGCGTACTACGGCGAGAGGTTGTGGCCGAGGAGGTGCGCGCCCTCGACCAGCCGGCGCGGGCGCAGCTGCGCAGCTACGGCGTGCGCTTCGGGGCCTTCAACATCTATTTCCCGGCGCTCCTGAAGCCGGCCGCAGTTGAGCTGGCGTTCACGCTGTGGCTCCTCAAGCATGGGACGCAGAGCGGCCTCGACCCGGCCAATCCGCCGGCGCTGCCGCGCCCGGGGCTCACCTCGATGCCGTTCGATCCGGTGCTGCCCGAGGCCTACTACCAGGTGGCTGGGTTCCACCCTTGTGGCACGCGGGCGGTGAGGATCGATATCCTGGAACGGCTCGCCGACCAGATCCGGCCGCTAGTGGCCTGGCGCCCCGATCCTGCCAGCACCGATCCGCCCCCCAAGGGGGCAACCGGCGATGGCGGTTTCCGGGTGACGCCCGATATGATGTCGATTCTGGGGTGCTCCTCGTCCAACGTTGGCGAGATCCTGCAGAAGCTGGGCTTCCGGCTGGAGCGGATTGCCCAGTCTCCTGCCCAGCCTCGGGCTGAGGAGAGGCGTGCCGAGTCGGCGGTTGGCCCACCGACCGATCTGCCTGTGGAGGCCACGCCGGCTGAACCGGCCGCGACGGGCGAACCTGCCACGGCGGAGGCGGCGGGCGCGAGCCAGGTGCTTGCCGAGGTGGCCGAGGCAGCGCCTGGCGAAGCCGCGGCGGCGGCGCTGGAGCCGACCCGTGAGAAGCCAGCGGGGGAGCTCAGGCTTGACGAGATTTGGAGGCCGCGGCGCCAGGGCCGCCACCACGACCGCGGGCGGCGACGCCCGGCGGCGTCGGAGCCCTCC
>JAFMSC010000458.1 GCA_017353825.1 Hyphomicrobiaceae bacterium
GTCGGCGGCGGCGTCCTCGTCGCGGGCGCCGCCGCCAAGATGGCGGAAATAGCCGGCGAGCGCCAGGAACACGCGGCCCGGATGGTCGATGGCGGCCAGCGCCGACTGGGCGATGAGGATCAGGCTCTGCTCCGCGCGATAGTCCGGGTGTGCCCGCCAGCTGATGTCGGACAAGAGGCAGGCGGCCCACCGCAGGCGCCGCTCGTCCTCGCTCTCGGCAGGACCCGGCGGTTGGAAGAGGGCGTCGGTCCAGCGGCATAGCTCGACGGCGTGCTCGGCGGAGCGGGCACGCAACCGTGCGTATTCCACGCAAAAGGACAACAGCGGGTCTTTACCCCGCTCCGCGTCCGACAACAGGCCGTAGAGCAGGCCCTCGCGGATGCCGAACACCGAGAACACCACCTCGCTCGGCTGCAACCGCTTCAGGAGCCGCTCCAGCACCAGTGCCCCCACGGGAAGCACCTCCCGGCGCGGCTTGGAGACCTTGGCGATGCCCCGCAGGGAGGAGAGCTTGCGCATGCGCCGGATGTGCTCGCAGAACGCGATCATGTCGCGGGTCGGCGTGGCGTAGGCGTGCATGACGTGGAGCGGGTAGTCGGTCCCCTCCATGTGCAGGCGCGCGATCGCGCGCCAGGTGCCACCCACCGCGTAGAAGCTGCGGCCGCTTCCCCGGCCGAGCCAGGGCACGCCGGCGATGGCCGCGTCGGCGAGGTCCACGGCCCGGTCCATGCGGTGGCGGGAGGCGTCGAGCAGGCGCAGGCCGCCGAGCGGCAGGGTGGAGGACTCCCGCATGACATCGCCCACGACATCCACCAGCTCCAGGCTGCCGCCGCCGATGTCGCCGGCGATGCCGTCGGGTGTGCGAAAGCCCATCAGGATGCCCTTGGCGGCGAGCCGGGCCTCCTGCTGGCCGGTCAGGAGCTGGATCGGAGCACCCAGAACCTCCTCGCCCCGCGCGATGAACTGGCGCCCGTTGCTGGCCTCGCGGCACGCGGCGGTGGCGATGGCGTGAATGCGCTCCACGCCCAGGATGCCGGCGATCGCCCGGAAGCGGCGCAGGGCCTCCAGCGCGCGCTTCACGCTGGTCTCGTCGAGGCGGCAGGTGGAGGCGATCTCGCGGCCGAGCCCGCACAGTACCTTCTCGTTGAAGATGGGCGTGGGGCTGCGCACGGAGCCATCGTAGACCACGAGGCGCACCGAGTTGGAGCCGATGTCCACGACGCCGAGCGGCTCTACGTCGTGTCTCGCCCCAAGGGCGGCCGAGAGGGAGCCCCAATCCTTGATCACGGGCTTACGGTCTCGTCCCCGCGCGGGGCTGAAGCGCCGGGGGAAGCTCTCCTTCAGGGCTTCGCCCCGGCCGGACAGGCTGGGGTTCGTCACGAAATACTCGTGCGCATTGAAGGGCTCCTCGCCAGGAGCCGGCACGATGCGCACAGAGCTGCCGTCCGGCAACAGCCGCCAGCTCTGCTGGTTGTCCTTGAGGTTGGCACCCATGATCTGGCCCACCACCTGCTCATGCACCGTCGCATTGGTGATTGGCAACATGACCTCCACCCGCCGGTCAAGGTTGCGCGGCATCATGTCCGCGGAGCTGATATAGGCGACCGCCTTCGCCGACGGGAGGCCGTGGCCGGCGCCGAAGCAGTAGATGCGGGAGTGCTCCAGAAAGCGCCCGATCAGGCTCTTGGCGCGGATGCGGTCGGAGAGGCCGGGGATGCCCGGCCGCAGGCAGCACACTCCGCGCACGACAAGGTCGATCTCCACGCCGGCCTGGCTCGCCTCGTAGAGGGCGTCGATGATCTCCTTGTCCACGAGCGCGTTCATCTTCATCCAGATGGCGCCATGGCCGCCCTTCCTGGCGTGGCCGACCTCGTCGTGGATGTGCGACAGGATGCGCGTGCGGATGCCGTGCGGGCTCGCCGCCATCACCTCAAGGTCGGCCGGCTCGGCGTAGCCCGTGACGAAGTTGAAAATGCGCGTCACGTCGCGGCCGATCACCGGGTCGGCCGTGAAGAACGACAGGTCGCTGTAGATCTTGGCCGTCACAGGATGGTAGTTGCCCGTGCCGACGTGGCAGTAGGTCGCGATCTCCGCGCCCTCCTTGCGCACGATGAGGCCAAGCTTGGCATGGGTCTTGAGCTCGATGAAGCCGTAGACCACGTGGACGCCCGCGCTTTCCAGGTCGCGCGCCCAGCGGATGTTGGCGGCCTCGTCGAAACGCGCCTTCAGCTCAACCACGGCTGTCACCGTCTTGCCGGCGTCGGCGGCGTCCATCAGTGCACGCACGATCGGGCTGTCGTTGGAGGTGCGGTAGAGCGTCCACTTGATGGCCATGACGTTGGGATCGGCCACCGCCTGGCGCAACAATTGCACCACCACATCGAACGACTCGTAAGGGTGGTGGACGATAAGGTCCTTCTTCCGGATGGCGGCGAAGCAGTCGCCGTTGAACTCGCGGATGCGCTCGGGAAAGCGAATGGTGAACGGCTTGAACACCAGGTCCGAGCGCTCGGGGATGATAAGCTGGGAGGTGTCGGCCAGCGCCAGCATCCCATCCTTGATGAACACGCCGTCGTCGCGGATGTCGAGCTCCCCGATGACGAAGCGCCGCAAGCGCGAGGGCATCTGTCCGTCGATCTCCAGCCGGATGACGTGGCCGCGGCGGCGGCGCTTCAGCGCCGTCTCGTAGAGCGCGACGAGGTCCTCGGCCTCCTCCTGCACCTCGATGTCGCTGTCGCGCAGGACGCGGAACGCACCCTGGCTGCGGGCGAAGAAGCCAGGGAACAGCTGGGTGATGAACATCCCGGTCGCCGACTCGATGCGGATGAAGCGGATGAAATGGGGCTTGCCCGGCTCGTCAGCACCGTCAGGGAGCTTGATGAAGCGGGAAAGCTGGCTCGGAATAGGCAGCAGCGCGTGCATGGTCTTGGCGTCGCGCTCGCGCTTGAGTTCCACGCCGACGGCCAGCGCGCGGTTCTGCAGGAACGGGAAGGGGTGCGCCGGATCGACGGCGATCGGCGTCAGCACGGGGAGGTGGCGGGCGAGGAAATGCTTCTCCAGCCACAGCTTTTCGGCGGGTAGGAGGTCCTTGGGCTCGACGATGACGATGCCGGCGGCGGCAAGCTCGGCCTTGAGGTCGCTCCAGCAGGTCTGTTGGTCGCTGACGAGGCCCGCGGCGAAGCGGTTGATCTCGGTGAGCTGCTGCGCCGGGGTGAGGCCGTCCTGACTGGGCTGCACCACGCCGGCGCCGAGCTGGCCGTAGAGCCCCGCGACCCGCACCATGTAGAACTCGTCCAGGTTCGAGGCCGAGATCGACAGGAAGCGCAGGCGCTCCAAGAGCGGGTGGCGCAGGTTCTGCGCCTCCTCCAGGACGCGCCGGTTG
>JAFMSC010000117.1 GCA_017353825.1 Hyphomicrobiaceae bacterium
ACCGCGTCCTGCAGCACGGGCGCAGCCGCCGCGAGCGCGGCAACGCGCAAGCCGCCGGCATGGACCCACGTGCCCGTTGCGAGCTTGAAGTTTTCGGCCACGCGGCCATCGAACAGGAGGCCCTTCGACAGGTCGTCAGGATCGGCGAGGCGCACCGCGTCGCCGATGCGGTAAAAACCGTCGTCGTCGAAGGCGTCCCGTGTCAGGTCAGGCCGGCTCCAGTAGCCCGGAAAGACGCTGGGGCCGCGCACCCGCACCTCCAGCTTCCCGTCCGACGGCACCAGCCTCAAGGTTACGCCCGGCGGCGGCAGGCCGATGGCGCCGGCACGCTCGATGATGCGGTGGCCGCAGGCGGCGAGGGGCGCGGTCTCGGTGGAGCCCCAGCTCGAGACCATCGGCACCCGCGCGCCGGTGGTGCGGATGGAGACGGCCTCCAGCCGGTCCCACAGGTCCTGCGAGAGCGCCGCCGCAGCGTAGAAGATGAGCGTAAGGTCGGCAAAGAAGCTCTTCGCCAGCTTCTCGTCCTTCTCCAGATACGGCAGCAGCGCGGCGTAGCCGGCCGGCACGTTGAAGTAAACGGTGGGCGAGACCTCGGCAAGGTTGCGCACGGTGTGCTCGATCTGGCCCGGAGCCGGCCGTCCGGCGTCGATGTACAGGGTGCCGGCCTGGGCGAGCACCAGGTTGACGTTGTGGTTGCCGCCGAAGGTGTGGTTCCAGGGCAGCCAGTCGACCAGCACCGGAGGGCGTGCCTTGAGGAATGGCCAAGCCTGCTCCAGCATCATCTGATTGGCGCACATCATCCGGTGCGTGTTGATGACGCCCTTCGGCACGCCGGTGGAGCCGGAGGTGAACAGCACCTTGGCCACGGTATCGGGCCCCACGGCATCGAACGCCCGCTCAACAGCCGCCGTCGGCGTCACCGCCAGTACCTCCGGCAGCAGCGAGGCTCGCGCACCTTCCGGCGGATCGGCGCCGACGATCACCTCACAGTCGCGGAGATCGAGGGCAGCGAACGCCTTGGCGAAGGCCTTGCCGCTGGTCGCGTAGATCGCTCCCGGACGGATCGCTGCGAAGATGTGCTTTAGCTTGTCGTGGTCCTGGCTCATCAGCGAGTAGGCGACCGACACTGGCACGGCGGGGACGCGGGCCACGTACGCGCCGAAGGTGAGGACCGCGTGGTCGATGGCGTTGCCCGACAGGATCATCAGCGGCCGCTCCGGGCCGCAGCCGCGGTCGAGGAGAGCCTGGGCCACCCCATCCGCCTGGCGGCTCGCATCGGCGTAGGTCAGGTGCCGCCAGACGCCCGAGCCACCGCGCTCGGCCAAGAAATCCCGGTCGGGATGGGCCTGCGCCTGCTGCCGCAGCAGGTGCGCGAGGCTGGTGGCATGCGGGCGCAGCGGGACGGGCGAGAACAGCTCGAAGGCACCGGCCTGCAGATCACGGCGCTCGACCAGCGGCGGAGCGAAGTCGATCGGCTTGAACCGTGGCTTGCTGGGCGGGTGGTCCGGGCGGATGCCGAGATAGGCATGACGCACGCCCTCATCATTGAGGAGCGCCTCACCCGTGCCGGACAGCACGATGCGGCCGTTCTCCAGGACATAACCGCGGTCGGCGAGCCGCAGCGAGTGGGCGACATTCTGCTCCACCAGGAGGATGGTGAGCCCGCGCTTGTTGAGGCCGCGGATGGTCTGGAACAGCTCCTGCACCATCGTCGGCGCAAGGCCGAGCGAGGGCTCATCGAACATGATGAGCTCCGGCCGGCTCATCAGGCACCGGCCGATCGCCAGTATCTGCTGCTCGCCCCCGGACATGGTGCCGGCCAGCTGCCGGCGCCGCTCCGCCAGGCGCGGAAACAGGGCGAGCACCTCGCCCATCGTCTCCTTCATCCGGCTCCGCGCCCGCGGCAGCAGGCCGCCCACCTCCAGATTCTCCTCGACCGTGAGCGAGGGGAAGATCTGGCGCCCCTCGGCGACCTGGCCGATGCCGAGATTGCAGACGCGGTAGCTCGGCTGGCCGGTGATGTCGGCGCCGCGGAAGCGGATGCGGCCCGCGCGGGGCTGCTCGATACCGGCGATGGTGCGGATCAGGCTCGATTTGCCCGCGCCGTTGGCACCCACGATCGCAACCAGCTCGCCCTCGGCCACCGACAGGGAGACCGCATCCAGCGCCTGGGCATCGCCGTAGAAGAGGTCCAGCTTCTCGATCTCGAGAATCATACCGCCTCCTCGCCGAGGTAGGATTCAATGACCGCCGGGTTGCGCGTCACCTCCTGGGGCGTGCCCCGGGCGATGATCTCGCCGTGGTGCATCACGATCACCCGGCGCGCCAGCGCCATCACCGCGCGCATGACGTGCTCGATCAGCAGGATGGTGATGCCGCGGCGGGCATTGAGATCGCGCAGGACCTGCACCATGAGGTCAATCTCGGTCGGACGCAGGCCGGCCATCACCTCGTCGAGCAGCAGGAGACGCGGGCCTGTGGCGAGCGCGCGCGCGACCTCCAGGCGCTTGCGCTCCGGCAGGGTCAGCGAGGCGGCCGGATGGCCGCGCTTGGCGGCAAGGCCGAGCAGGTCGAGCACCTCGTCGGCAGCCCGGCTAGCCCCGGCGACGGTACGGTGCGTGTTGAGGGCACCGACAATCACGTTGTCGAGCACGGAGAGCCCTGCGAAGGGCTTGACGACCTGAAACGTGCGACCCACACCCGCGCGGCAGATCTGGTCCGCCCGCAGGCCATCGACGCGACGGCCGTCCAGGTGCACGCGCCCGGCATCAGGCCTGATGACGCCGGCGATCATGCTGAAGCAGGTGGTCTTGCCAGCACCGTTGGGACCGATCAGCGCCGCCAGCTCGCCCTGGCCGACGGAGAAGGTCAGGTTGCTGACCGCGCGCAGCCCAGAGAAGCTCTTCGACAGGCCGTCGACCTCCAGCAGGGCCGGCATGTCAGGCCTTCCCCTTGCCGGACGTCTTGGGGTCGAGACCGAGCAGGCGGCGCAGCGGCGGCCACACGCCGTGGGGCAGCGCCATCACCACCACGAGAAGGCAGACGCCGTAGAACACCTGCTTGGCGCCCGGCACGTCGATGCCGATGCGGAGCATCGCCTCATGCAGGGCCTCGGCTAGCCCGGTGATCAGGAAGGCGCCGACGATCGGGCCGATCAGGGTGCCGAGTCCGCCGATGATCGGCCCCAGGATCAGCTCGATCGAGCGGCCGATAGTGAACACCTGCTCGGGAAACAGGTTGTTGTAGTAGAAGGCGAAGAAGATGCCGGCGAGCGACGTCATGGCGGCCGAGAGGACCACCGCATACATCTTGTAGCGGAAGGTGTTCACGCCAAGCGCGCGCGCCGCGTCCTCGTCCTCCCGAATCGCCTGCCAATAGTAGCCCGCGCGGCTCTTCAGCAGCAGGCGACAGACGAGGAGGGCCAGCACGGTGAGCGCCAGGATCACGTAGTAGAACATGCGCGGGCTGCCGCGCAGGGTCCACAGGTCGTTCTGCGTGTAGTTGGCGACCGGAACGAACAGCCCGGCCGAGCCGCCGACCCAGGACCAATGGTCGAAGCCGATGCGGGCAAATTCGGCGACGGCAATGGTGAGGATCGCAAAGTAGACGCCGGCCACGCCGAAGCGGAACGCCAGGAGCCCCATGATCGCGCCGACAAGGCCCGAGACAGCCAGTGCCAGCGGCAGGCTGATCCACGGGCTCAGGCCGAAATGGAAGAACAGCGCGGCCGCTGTGTAGGCTCCGAGGCCGACGTACAGCGCGTGGCCGAGCGAGAGCTGCCCGGCAAATCCCATCATGATGTTCCAGGCCTGGCCCGCATACGCGAAATACAGGATGAGGATGAGGACCGTCAGCAGATAGTCGTTGACGAGGAGCGGGGCAGCCACCAGAGCCGCGAGCAGGAGAAGCAGCAGGACGAGGCCTCGCCGCGGGACATCAGCAACCAGCGTGGCGATCATCCGAGCTTCTTCCCGAGAATGCCCTGCGGCCGGAAGAGGAGCACCAGCACGAGGAGGCCGAAGGCGAACATGCCCTTGGCCGAGGGCGTGTAGAACAACCCTGCCAGGGCTTCGGTCAGCCCGACGAGGACGCCGCCGAGCAGCGCGCCTGGCATCGACCCGAGCCCGCCGGTGATGACGATCACGAACGCCAGCAGCGTATAGGCGGGCCCGAGGGAGGGTGTCACATCGATCACCAGCGAGAGCATGACGCCGGCGGCACCGACGCAGGCCGCGCCAATCCCGAACGTGAGGGCGTAGAGGCGCTTGACGTCAAGGCCGACTACCAGCGCACCGGCGTAGTTATCGGCGCAGGCGCGGATTGCCTTGCCAAGGATCGTGAAGCGGAAGAAGGCGAACAGCGCCCCTGCAATGAGCAGGGCGGTCGCCGCTGCGTAGACCTTGCTGGCGTCGACAATCAGTTTACCGATCTGGAAGCTGTCGAACGAGTAGGAGGTTTGAACACTGCGGGCATCGGGCCCGAAGACGATGAGCTGTATGTTGACGAGGATGATCGCCACCGCCACCAGCAGCATGAACTGACTGTGCTCGGGCCGGTTAATGAAGGGATTGATGACGCCGGCCTGCAGCGCGTAGCCCAGCACGAACAGGGCAGCGGCTACCGGCACCAGCATCAGGAAGGGATCGAGGCCCAGCGAGGTGAAGGCGGCGACGGTCGCGTACATGGCGAGAGCCATCATCTCACCGTGGGCGAAGTTGACGACGCGGACGACGCCGAAGATGACCGACAGGCCGAGTGCCATCAGGCCGTAGACAAGGCCCGTGAGCAGACCGTTGACGGCTACGTTGAGGTAGATCTCTGCCGGCACTGTGTCGTTGTTCCTGCCGAATCTGCTCCGGGTCGCTGGTGCGCCCGGAGCAGCACACGCAAATAAAGATGCCGGACTAGCGCTTGTCGTAGGGAGCGACCGGCAGCTCGGGCTTGGCGTTGGCGGCGGCGCTCGGTGCAACGGTGACGAGCTTGCCGCCGCGGTTCTGGATCGCGGCGTTCTTGAGCGTCACGTTCTGCCCCTTGGCATCAAAGCTGATGCCCGGCCCGATGCTGGCGTTGTCCTTGATGTTGGTGGTGCGGATCGCGTCGGCCAGCGCCTTGGGATCGGTCGAGCCGGCCCGCTTGTAGGCGTCGGCGGCGACCAGCAGCGCCTCGAACGTGAAGATGTGGTTGGTGTTGAGGTTGATGCCGGGATGCGCCTTGGCAAGCGCGGCCTCCAGCTGCTGGCTCAGCTTCTTGTTGGGATCGAACCACGGCACAAAGCTGATGGGCCCGTCGGCGAGCTTGCCGAGCGTCTTGAGGTACTGGTCCTCGTACCAGCCCGGACCCATGCTGAGGATGGCCGTGGGCGTCCAGCGCTGCTTGACCAGCTCGCGCGTGAGCAGCACGGCGTCGTTGAGGCGGCTGACCAGGAGCAGCCCGTCGGCTCCGGTGGCCTTAGCCTTGGCCACCTCGACCGAGAGGTCGCGGGCGGCCGGGTCGTAGGCCATGGTCTCGGCGATGGTGTAGGGCATGCCGAATTTGGAAAACAGCCCGCCGATCGCGCCCGCCATCGAGGTGCCGAAGGTGTCGTTGACGTGCATGAATACCACCGACTTCGGCGCCATTCCCGTGGCGGTAAAGACCTCCTTCTGGTTGGCGAAGGCGTCGGACAGGATCATCGGCGCCGTCGGGAAATTGCGGAACACGAACTTGTAGCCCTGCTCGGTGATGGGCGGGGCGGCGGCAATGTTGATAACGAAGGGAATGCCCTTCTGCTCCGCTACCTGGGCGATGGCTGTGCTCTGGCCGGAGTCGAAGGCGCCGACCAGAAGCTGGGCCCCCTCGTTGATCAGGCGCTCCGCGCGGGCGCGCGCCACGTCGGGGCTGGATTCGGTATCGCCGTTCATGATCTCGAGCGGCGGCAGGCCGAGTCCCTTGAGGATGTCTCCGGTGATCCCCACGCCACGGTGGCAGTCCTGCCCGATGCCGGCCTGCACGCCCGAGCGGGGCAACAGCACGCCGACCTTCAGCGCCGCACCCTGGGCATGAATGACGCTGAAGGGGCTCGCGCCAGCGACCGCGCCCGCGGCGCCCGCGGCCGCCACGAAGGTGCGGCGTGTAATGCTGGTAAGTTGGTGGCGATTTTCGCGAGGAGAGTCGTTCGTCATGGCGCCTTCCTTGCCGTCCCCAGAAATTCTCGTTGTTCCCGGCGGCTCCGGAGCAATTCCGTGGAGCGCATCGGGTTTAGCATTCCATACCATTGGGTATTCCCAAAGGCATTGCTCTTTGCTGTCTCCGAGCAACTCGCTACTGTGCTACGTTACGTGGTTAGGTTACGCAAATCCCACGCACGCGGCTCGATCCCGAGCGCTCTTGCAGCCAAAGACGACATACTCGTCAGTATGGAGTCAAGACGAACATGACGTGCGCAAAGGTCGCAATGCCGGCTGTTGCGCGACGGACGCATGGCGATCCACCATCCGGCCAAGCTTCTCGGTGGAACGTCGCCCGGGTCAGATCCGGCGCCGCTCGGAGCTAAGTCCAGTTCGATGCGCATCACCCAGCCCACAGCGCCAAGGAGCCTCATGGTCCGTGCCAATCCCGGACGCGCAGCCAAAGCGCGCAACGATGTCAAAGCCAGCGCACTGACCGTCGAGGACTGGGTCACGGCCGCCAACGACCTTCTCGCAAGCGAGAACATTCGCGGTGTGCAGATTCAAGCGCTTTGCCTGAAGCTCAAAGTGACCAAGGGCAGCTTCTATTGGCATTTTTCGAGCCGCGAGGATCTGCTGCGCGCCCTGCTGAACTCCTGGCGGCGGCGCATGACCCTCAACATCTACAACAAGCTCGGGCGTGTCTCCGCCGGCGCGGTCAGCACCTTGCGGGCGTTGCTGGCGCTGCCGCGCAAGAAGTTTTCTGCAGCCGGCGCCGCCATTGAGATGAGCATTCGCGACTGGGGCCGCAGAGAGCGGCTCGCGCACGATGCCCTCAAGGAAGTCGATGAGATTCGGCTCAGATCCTTTGAGCAGAGCTTCCAGAGCCTCGGGTTCTCGGTCCGCGAGGCGAGAATCAGGGGATACATCGCCTATGCGATCATGATGGGGGACTCGATGCTCAAGGAAACCCTGCGCGAGGAGATCGCGACCGAGGAGTTTGTAGAGCTCGCCGTGCGACTGCTTGCTCCCACTGCGACTGTGTCTGCGGATACAGGCCGCCATGAGTAAGCAGGGTCCAAGCGCCTAGGATCCGTGCTCAATGAGACGCCTGGGTCTCTCAGCTCCATCCACGGATGGAGCGCACCGCAGCCAAAGGCTTCGGCAGCTCGCGCGCCTGGTCTGTCTGATTGGATCGTTAGCTCTATGGCCCAATTCGGCATCTTTGGCGCAGGAGAGAGTCCTTCGCTTTCACCATTTCCTGCCCGAAAATTCCCCGCAACAGCAGAAAATCTTCCTGCCATGGAGCAAGAGCATTGCTGAAGCATCGAACGGCAAGCTCCGCATCAGCGTCGCAGGCGGAATGAAGCTCGGCGGAAAGGCGAACGAGCTGCTTGCGCAGGTCGAGAGCGGATACGTGGACATCGCTTGGATCGTTGCGGGCTACCTGCCGCGCAAGCTCATCCGGCTTGAGGTCTTCGAGCTCCCATTCATCGCATCATCCCGGGCCAGCGTTACCAGCCAGGCGCTCTTCGAGTACTATGAGACCCATGCGCGGGACGAGCTTGCGAACGTGCGTGTGCTCAATGTCTGGTGCCTCCCCAGCGGGGTCATCCTCAATCGAGCCGAGCCGATCCTGAGGCCAGTCGACGCCGCCGGCCGGGTGATGCGCGTGCCCTCTGATGCCATCGGCGAGCTCTTTCGCCACATCGGTGCGACGCCGAGGATCGCACGGTGAATGACGTGCTCATGCTTTTGAAGCAGCGGGAAATCGCAGGCACGCTGCTTCCGTACGAGGTCATCAAGACGTTGAGGCTCACCAGCGAAGTTCGGCACATCACCGAGTTTGCAGGTCATCGCGGTCTGTATACGGCGGTGTTCCTGCTGGTAATGAATAAGGACGTATACGCAAGCCTTGATGGCGTTCAACGAAGGGCGCTCAACGCGCAGTCCGGCGCGGTGATCGCTGCTGAATGGGGTCGAATTTGGGACGATTTCGAAGAGATCGGACGTGACGATTTTGTCGCCGCCGGCGGTGTTGTAACCTTTGTCAAGAATGACCACTACGAGGAGTGGGTGGCAGCGAGTCTTCCCGCCATTGAAAGTTGGCTCGCCAAAACTCATCGCAACGGAATAGACGGGGCCAAGCTCATTAGATCGGCCAAGCAGCTCGTTGCGAAGTATTCAATGCTGGCGAGGCCCTGACACAGCGTTGGCGACGCCCTGGATGAGCTTCAACGGATTCTTGGCAGGACCGCACGCGACGCCACCCGACGATTGCCATATCACGGCTCACCGTGAGACCTGGGGGGGGCAGAATGACATACTCAGGGAATGGTAATCCGTCGGTGGAGCGGGGCCGCCTCGGTACCAGCCACCACCAGCTGCACCTGGAGAGCATGTTGTGCTGATGCTACTGCTCCGGCGTGAACCCTGAAGCCTTGACCGCGGGCGCCCACAACTCCGAATCCGACTTCTGGATCTTTGCCAGTTCCGCCGGGGTGGTCCCGGTCGGAACGAGCCCAAACGCCAGCAGCCGCTCCCTGACCTGAGGCATGTTGACCGCCGCAATGATCGCCGTGCTCAGACGATTGATCGCGGCGGGCGGCGTCTTGGCCGGGGCGAACAGGCCGTACCAGCCGGTGCCCTCGATATTGAAGCCGGCTTCCCGGAAGGTCGCGATCTCCGGCAGAAATGGAGAGCGTTGCTTGTCTGATGTAGCGAGCACACGGATGCGCTGTGCCTTGTGCTGCTCCAGCACGTCGCTGGTGGTGGTGACGACAATGGGGATCTGGCTGGCGACCAAATCCGTCAACGCCGCCGCAGACCCGCGATAGCCCACATGGCGCAGGTCCAGGCCGGCCGCTTGGGCGAACGAGACGGCGAAGAAATGCGGCAGCGTGCCCGCAGCGGGCGTTCCGTAGGTGCCCTGGTTGGGATTGGCTTTCACCCAGTCGACCAGTTCCTTGAGAGACTTAGCGGGAACCTGCGGGCCGACGGCGAGCGCGAAGTCGAAGGTCGCGACCTGCGACAGCGGAACGAAGTCGGCGACGGGGTCGTAGACCAGCACCTTGTAGACGTGCTGGTAGACCGACATTGGCGCAACCGGGGTAAGCAGGATGGTCTTGCCGTCGGGCTCGGCGGCCTTTACGGCCTGGACGCCGAGGCGGCCCTGCGCGCCGGTACGGTTCTCCACGATAATCGGCTGATCGAGTGAGGCGCGCATGTGCTCGGCGAGCAACCGTGCAAACGCGTCACCCGAGCCGCCAGCGGCGAATGGGAAGATGATGCGGACGGGATCACCGCCAAGCTGGGCGTTGGCGGGCGATGCGAGCCAAGTCAGAGCGGCGGCGATGGACACGGCCAGCAATGGCATGCGAGCGAATGTCATGGAGTTCTCCGTAAGGTTCGTGTGCAATCGGCGGCAGTCCTCCGGCGCCGATACGGCCCTTTCTTCCGCGAGGAGGCGCAAATGCGCGTATCGCCACCTATGGCCCGCCCCTCCCCCAGATAGCGGCTTCACAGCTCCTCAGACACGTCGCCTTCATCCCATACCCCCATCAGGATGCCGTGGCGCGGGGCCTCACCGCCCGCGGCCAGCATTTCCGCTTCGGAGCGAGTTGTGCGCTGCGACTGCCGCCAGGCGCTCGATACGCTCAACGCCATCGCCTGCCGCGTCTTCGGGGACAAGACTACCATGGGGGCGCTGGTCTTGCTCTGGCTGCGCGGCTTTCTGCCAACGGTCCCTTTCGCGAGCTAGTGTTATGACTCATTTATTTGGTACCCGCCGCCGTCAGCTCGAGGGCACGGCGGGCGCGGGCGTTCTTTTCAAGGATGGTATTGG
>JAFMSC010000459.1 GCA_017353825.1 Hyphomicrobiaceae bacterium
TCAGGCGCGCGTGCGCTCGCCCGCCGCCATCGGCCAGACGAAGCCGATGCAGCCGAGGCGGAGCTCACCGTTGCGCCCGCGCTTGTCTCTTCGCGTCCGGCCGTCGGCCGTCCCCCTGGGCCCGCAGGATCTCGGCCACAACGCGCCTCGGGTTGACGCCAAGGACCCCGATCACTCGGCCGCCTCGGCCTGATAGTCGAACGGCAGGCCCAGCTCATGCCAGAGGGTGATGAGCGCGGAGGTCAGCGCGTCCATGTCGGCGTCGGAGTGCTGGGGCTGAGGGGTGATGCGCAGGCGCTCGGTCGAACGCGGCACCGTGGGATAGTTGATCGGCTGCACGTAGATGGCAAAGCGGTCGAGCAGCGCGTCGGTGATGCGCTTGGTGAGAACGGGATCGCCCACCAAGATCGGCACGATGTGGCTGGGATTGTCCATCACCGGCAGGCCGACCGCCTTCAGCCGCCGTTTCAAGGCACGCGCCCGTTCCTGATGGCGCTCGCGCTCGGCGCTGCTCGCCTTCAGGTGGCGGATGCTGACCGTGGCGCCGGCGGCGATGGCCGGAGGCAGCGAGGTCGTGAAAATGAAGCCCGGCGCATACGAGCGGATGGCATCGCACAGATCGCGCCTGCCGGCGATGTAGCCGCCCATGATGCCGAAGCCCTTGGCAAGTGTGCCGTTGATGATGTCGACGCGGTGCATCACCCCGTCGCGCTCGGCGATGCCGCCACCGCGCTCCCCGTAGAGGCCCACCGCGTGCACCTCGTCGAGATAGGTCAGCGCACAATATTTCTGGGCAAGGTCGCAGATCGCTGCGATCGGCGCCATCAGACCGTCCATGGAGTAGCACGACTCGAAGGCGATCACCTTGGGCCGGCCAATGTCCACTTCGCTCAGTTTGGCTTCCAGATCGGCCAGGTCATTGTTGCGGAAAATGACCTTCTCGCCACCGCCGTTGCGGATGCCGGCGATCATCGACGCGTGGTTCTTGGTGTCGGAGAAAATTACGAGCTCAGGCAACAGCTTGCGCAACGTGGTGAGGGTGGTGTCGTTGGCGACGTAGGCCGAGGTGAAGAGCAGCGCGGCCTCTTTGCCGTGCAAGTCGGCCAGTTCCGCCTCCAGTTCCACGTGGTAATGCGTGGTGCCCGAGATGTTGCGGGTGCCGCCCGACCCGGCGCCGGCCGCGTCGATGGCCTCGTGCATGGCCCTGAGCACCAGCGGGTGCTGCCCCATGCCGAGGTAGTCGTTGGAACACCACACCGTGATCGGCCGGCTCGTTTCGCCGTCGCGGTAATGCCGCGCCGCGGGAAAGCGCCCCCTGTCACGCCGGATATCGGCGAAGACCCGGTAACGGCCCTCATCCTTCAGCGCTTGCAGCGCCGCGGCGAATGACTTCGCATAATCCATTGATCGACCCTCGCCGCGCAGCGCCCGCGAGCCGCCGCCACGCTTTTCTACCCATTCTAAACCGGCGGTCAGCAACGAGAAGCCCCCGCCCATTGTCGCATGCTCCTCGGATCAACGCCCAATGCTTGGCCCGCCGCGCCTCAGCCGCCTTGGTCTTTAGCGTGACGGCTGCGGCGACGGCCGGGCGGACTCCTAGTCGTTGCTCGAGTAGCCGCGCGACTGCACCACGTCCCTGCGCATCGGCCCCAGGAGGCCAAGGAGCTCCTGCTGCTCGCGCGAGGGTACGTTGAACTTGTCGAGCGACCTGACCAGGTCCTCGACCAGCGCGTCGAAGTCCTGGTTGCGTACGCCGAGCCCGCGGTGCGCCTCGCGCATGCTGCGGCCTTCGTACTGGCACGGACCGCCAGATCCCGCGCAAATCTGCTGAACCAGCAGGCGCTTCAGCCGGTTGATGTCGGTGTTGGCGAAGAACCTGTTGATGCGGTGGTCGCGCGCGACGTTGCCGACGAAGTCGTTGACGACAGCGCTGATGGCGGGCTTGCCGCCGAGGCGCTGATAGAGCGACTGCTGGTGATGATAGTACGTGGCGTGAGCCAGGGTTGCCACCGAGGTGGTGAGGCCCAGGGCAAGCAAGATGCCGATGGGACGAACGAGGCGCATAGGGGGTCTCCCTTCGCTTGGATGGATTGCACTGTGCTCGTCCGGATTGGCGAGCAGGTGAGGTACGGGGCCCGGCGCCCATTGGAGGCATCACCGCCGCTCAACTCCTCGTGAGAGGCGGCCCGGCGGCCCCGCTCGCGTACCTCGCGCCTCGTTGGGGGGATCCCCCGGTTAACCGAGCTTGCCTTTGCAGCGAACAGCCCACCCTCGGCGCGGGCATAATCGGCGCGTGCACCTGGAAGGGAACCGGAGGGGGCCGTGCCGTTGCAGCGATGTCGGGGCAAGACTCGGCGAGAGGAGGGCCCGTCATGCGACAATTGATACCGATTGCGTTCGGCGCCGTGGTGCTGGCGGCCATGGTCGTGGCCGAGGCAGCCGTGGCGACCGCCCACCCGCAGGCCGTGGCGCAAGCCTCGGCCGCCGATGAGGGGGCGCCCAAAGACAGTGTGCCCAAGGACAATCCCGCCCAGGACGCCGTGCCCGACGACGGCAGCGCCAAGGCGGCCGGCGAGAATGCCCAGAAATCGCGGCTGGTGAGCATCCTGGGACGCGAGGTGACGAACCGCGACGGCGACGGCGGCCGCATCATCGACGTGCTGGTGGACCTCGACGGACGTTCGGGCGCCGTCGTGGTTGAGTTCGGCGGCTTCATGGGCATCGGCAGCCGCAAGGTGGCGGTGGACTGGAACGCCCTGCGCTTCGTGAGCGAAGGCACCCAATCGCTGCTCACCGTCGATGTGAGCCGCAACCAGATCCGCGATGCGCCCGAATACAAGCCGAACGAGCAGCCCACGGTCTTGACGACCAAATAGCCCTTGCTCGGCGCCGTCTGCCGGACAAGCAGCGCGGGCGCGCCGCCTCGATCCGAGTGGTAGTAGGAGCCCGTGCCGACCGCCTCACGCAGCAGCGAACGCGGCCTCGATTGGTTCACATTCTTCGTGGCCGACATCCAGACCGGATTCGGCCCCTACCTCGCCGTCTATCTCACCACCCAAAAATGGAATCAGGCCGATATCGGCCTGATCCTGGCATTGGGCAGCATCGTCGGGCTGATCAGCCAGATCCCTGGCGGCTGGCTGGTCGACCGAGCAGCGTCGAAGCGCCAAGCCGCGGCGCTGGCAGTGATCGGCATCGGCGTCAGCGCCTTCCTGATCGCGGTGCTGCCCACGCGCGCCGGCATGATGGCGGCCACGTTGGTGCACGTGACCTCCAGTGCGGTGTTGGGGCCTGCCATCGCCGCCATCTCGCTCGGCCTCGTCGGCCATGCCGCGATCGGCCCGCGGCTCGGCCGCAACACGCGCTTTGCGGCGATCG
>JAFMSC010000460.1 GCA_017353825.1 Hyphomicrobiaceae bacterium
GCGCCAGCGCGGCGGACGGTGCGGGCTGCCCCGCGGTTGCTCCGGCCGCCGCCCCGCCGTCGAGCAGCGCGATCGGCGTGTTGACCTTGACGCCCTCGGTGCCCTCGGGCACCAGCAGCTTGGAGACCTTGCCCTCGTCGATCGCCTCCACCTCCATGGTGGCCTTGTCGGTCTCGATCTCGGCGATGACGTCGCCGGGCTTGACGCTTTGGCCCTCCGCCACCAGCCATTTGGCGAGCTTGCCCTCCTCCATGGTGGGCGAAAGGGCGGGCATTAGGATCTCGGTGGGCATGGACAGCAGAAGCCTCGGCTACTGATCGGTTGTGAAGACGACGGATCGGCCGGCTTCGGCAGCCCTGAGGTAGAAAGGCCCGAGGTCCTGCAGCCAGCCCCAGCTGTACTCGAAGTCCTCCTCCGTCAGAGGAAACCCGTACTTCACCGGATCGATACCGAAATAGAGCGGTCGGAAGCCTTCCTTGGACACCGTCTTGAGCGCTGCCGCGATCTCGCGCACGCGCTCGCTGTGTTTCAGCGAAATGATATAGTCGTCGCCGAAGTACAACCGCTCACCCCCGAGGATGACGCCGTGCAGGGGTGACCGGTACTCGTAGTCGAGGTCGCCCCAGTTGAAGGCGCGATGAATGGCTTCCCAGGCCATATCGGTCTCGCAAGTCCAGTCTTCGGCCTCTTCGAAATAGGTCTCCTCGATGTCGTCGCTGATGAGCGAAGGACGCTCCTCCACCGGACAGGCCAGCAGCCGCCGCTCTTCCTCGGCTCTCAACGCGAAATGGACGCCGCGCTGGGTCACCGATCACGCCTCCACCAGCACGTCTGTGTAAAGCTCGCCCGCGTCCGGCTCGGGGTCGGACTGGGCGAAGTCGGCGGCGGCGTTGACGGCGCCGCGGACGTCCGCGTCGATCGCCTTGAGCTCGGCCTCGGCTTCGGGCCGGCCGTCCAGCAGGCGCCGGCGGACCTGCTCGATGGGGTCGTGCTCGGTGCGGACCTTCTGGATCTCGTCGCGCGTGCGGTATTTGCCGGGATCCGACATGGAGTGGCCGCGGTAGCGGTAGGTGAGCATCTCCAGGATGTATGGCCCGTTGCCCTGGCGCACCCATTCCACCACGCGCTCGCCGGTGGCCCTCACCGCGCGCACGTCCATGCCGTCCACCTGCTCGCCGGGGATGTCGAAGGAGCGCCCGCGCTGGGAGAAATCGGTGGTCGCGGCGGAGCGCTCCACCGAAGTGCCCATGGCATACTTGTTGTTCTCCACGATGAACACCGCCGGAAGCTTCCAGAGCTTCGCCATATTGAAGCTCTCATACACCTGCCCCTGGTTGGCGGCGCCGTCGCCGAAGTAGGTGAGGCACACGGCCCCGTTACCGCGGTAGCGGTTGGCGAAGGCGATACCGGCACCCAAGGGCACGTTGGCGCCAACGATACCGTGGCCGCCGTAGAACGCCTTCTCCTTGGAGAACATGTGCATGGAGCCACCCTTGCCCTTTGAGTAGCCCCCGCGGCGGCCGGTGAGCTCGGCCATCACGCCCTTGGGGTCCATGCCGCAGGCCAGCATGTGGCCGTGATCGCGGTAAGTCGTGATCACCTGGTCGCCCGGCTTGATCGTCATCTGCATGCCGACGACCACGGCCTCCTGGCCGATGTAAAGATGGCAGAAGCCGCCGATCAGCCCCATGCCGTAGAGTTGGCCCGCCTTCTCCTCGAAGCGGCGGATGAGGAGCATGTCGCGATACGCGCGAAGCTCTTCATCGCGGCTGAACGGTGGGACGGTGTGCTGGCCGTTGGGGCGGGACGTGGGCACGGCGAATCCTGTCGATGTGGCGTAGGACATGGCAAGCGTTTGGGCCAGCGTATTGGACAAGCGTATCGGACAAGCGTATCGGACAGGCGTTTGGACAAGCTCTTGCGCCAAAACCGTACAAGAAACTCCACGCCCTGGCCAGCTGCGCCCGACGCACGGGGTGCCCGGCGCTTCGGGTCGCCTCCGGGTTCACTCGGCGGTGATGACCACCCGATCCCCTGGCCGCGCGAAGCCCAGTCGCTCGATGGCCAGCTCTTCGACGAGGTCGGGGTCGCCAGCCTCAAGAAGGCGCACGTCGCGGGCCAGACCCGCACGCGCGGCCTCAAGACGCTTGATCTCGCTTTGCAATGCGCTGGCATGCTCAATCAAGCGTGATCGCGCCTCGTAGCCACGCCTGCCGCTGGTTGCGTGATAGGCGAAATAGCCTATCGCCAACAGGCAGCAAAGCGAGACCGCGGCTTGCCGCCGCCGACCTTTGCGCCGATCATGCATTCAATCTACGCGGAACCTTTAAGTGTACATGCCCCAGATGCAGGCACATTAGCCGCCAGCGGTTAAGTTGGAGTAAAAAGCCGTCCTGCAAGAGGCGCCCCGCGCACGGGCAGGTAGGGCGAGTTGGGGCCGGAAGAGAGTCGGGGCCTGAGCGCCGAGCCGGCCGAGCCGGAGAAGGAGAGGAGAAGCCAGGATGGGAACCAACATCACTTTTCGCCGTGCAGACGGGAAGGAGGCGGCGGGCTACTTGGCCAGCGCTGGTCGCGCCGGCGCGCCGGGCGTGGTCGTGATCCAGGAGTGGTGGGGTCTGCAGGACCAGATCAAGGGCATCTGCGATCGCTTCGCGCTCGCTGGCTACGACGCTCTGGCGCCCGATCTTTACGCCGGCACCGTCGTTGCCTATCACGACCGGGACGCGGCCGGACGTGAGATGAACTCGCTCAACTTTCTCGACGCGACGGACCACACCGTGCGGGGCGCCGCGCAATGGCTCAAGAAGAGCGGGGCCAAGGTCGGTCTAACCGGCTTCTGCCTGGGCGGCGCGGTAACGATCCTGGGCGCATGCCGCATCCCGGAGCTCAGCGCGGCGGTATGCTTCTATGGGATACCACCCGAATCGGTGGCCAAGCCTGCCGACATCAAGGTGCCGCTCCAGGCCCACTTCGCCAACGAGGATGACTGGTGCACGCCGCAGCTCGTCGACGCCTTCGAGGCTGGCCTCAAATCCGCCGGCAGGAACGCCCAGGTGTTTCGCTACGATGCCCAGCACGCCTTCGTCAACGAGCAGCGCGACGCCTACGACCGCGCAGCCGCCGCGCTGGCCTGGGATCGGACGCTGAAGTTCTGGGCAACGCACTTGGGCGGGTGACGACATCGCGGGCGGCGATCGCTATGCCGCCCGTTGCGTGGCTCGGTGTGAGAACACGGGAGACTTGACCCTAAAACCGGCAGTTGGATGGGTTCATCCGCTTACGGCGGGGCAGGTCTTCAACTCTGAGCTGCATCAGGCGGGCTCCGCGGCCAGGCGCTCGGGCGGCTTGAGCACGCGCCCACCCAGGACGTGACGCAG
>JAFMSC010000461.1 GCA_017353825.1 Hyphomicrobiaceae bacterium
TTCGTGCTCCGGGAGCGGGTGCCACCGACGCCGGCGGCGGCTCCCGCCGAGATGCCGGCGCTGGCCGCGCGGGTGCGGCCAGCAGAGGCGCCTGACACCCAGCGCAGCGCCGCCGGACACGAGGCGCAGGTAACCATCGTCCGCCGCCCTCGGTGATTCCCGCATTGCCAGCGCCGAGGCCGGCGCTATGCTGACGTTGTGCAACGCAGCAACACGAGCTGTCACGGCCAGCCGGCCGGCGCCCTACCGACCGCGAGGAGCGCACGTCCCCCATGTCCCAGACCGGCATGCCCCAGACCGGGTCTCGCATCTCCAGGGCCGACGACGACGGCAGTGCCGTCACAGCGGATGGCCGTCAACTGGGGCGCTATGCTCAGGCCGTCGCCGACGCGGAGCGCCTGTTGCACTACGCCCGTGCCGCCGTTCGCGACCGGATCGACGCCGGCGGCGGCCTTGATGCCGAGCAGGCCGCCGGCCACGGCCTGGCGTGGGTTGCGACCTACGTGGAGGCACTGCGGCAGATGCTGGGGTGGGCGCGGCGCCTGACGGCGGCGGACCGCTTCGGATGGCCCGAGCAACTCTTGCTTGGCTGCGCCTTCGGCGAATACCTGGCACAGATCGCCGGCGGCATCCCCATGAGCCAGGGCGAGACTGTGCGCCCCGCCGCCCTGGGCGTGCCTCGCGCCGAGGTGCGTCGCTTCGAGGATGCCGTGCAGGACCTGGTAGCGGCCGGCTGCGCGGCGGCCACCAACGCCGAGCTGGGCCAGCTGATCGCCGCCCAGCCGGAGGCGACGACGACCTTCGGCGACACCGGGCTCGACGAGACACTCGACGCCATGCGCCACCAGATGCGGCGCTTCGCCGTGGCCGAGGTGGCCCCCTACGCGCACGAATGGCATCTCTCCAACAGCTACATTCCCGCCGCGATCCTCGCCAAGCTCGGCGAACTTGGTGTGTTCGCACTCACTGTGCCCGAGGCCTACGGCGGGCTCGGCCTCGGCAAGGAGGCCATGTGCGTGGTGTCGGAGGAGCTGTCGCGTGGGTATATCGGCGTGGGCTCGCTCGGCACCCGGTCGGAGATCGCTGCCGAGTTGATCCTGGGCGCCGGCACCGAGGAGCAGAAGCAGAAGTACCTGCCGAAGATCGCCTCGGGCGAGCTCTTGCCGACCGCCGTCTTCACCGAGCCCAACACCGGCTCGGACCTCGCCTCGCTCAAGACGCACGCCGTGCGCGAGGGACATGTCTACAAGGTCACCGGGCAGAAAACGTGGATCACGCATCCCGTGCGCGCCGACCTGATGACGCTCCTGGTGCGCACCAACCCCGGTGAGCCTGGCTACAAGGGCCTCTCCATGCTGCTGGCCGAGAAGCCGCGCGGCACCGACGACGATCCGTTCCCGGCCAAAGGCATGTCGGGCAGCGAAATCGAGGTGCTGGGCTACCGTGGCATGAAGGAGTATGACATCTCCTTCGACGGGTTCGAGGTGCCAACCTCGCAGCTCCTTGGCGGCGCGGAGGGCCAGGGCTTCAAGCAGCTCATGACCACCTTCGAGGCGGCCCGCATCCAGACGGCCGCACGCGCCGTTGGCGTGGCCCAGTCAGCCATGGATCTCGCACTGAAATACGCGCTGGAGCGCAACCAGTTCGGCAAGCCGATCTATGCCTTCCCGCGCGTCGCCAACAAGATCGTGATGATGGCGGTGGAGACCATGATCGCGCGCCAGCTCACCTACTTCGCGGCACGCGAGAAGGATGAGGGCCGCCGCTGCGACCTGGAGGCCGGCATGGCCAAGCTCTTGGCCGCCCGCATCGCCTGGGCCAACGCCGACAACGCCGTCCAGATCCACGGCGGCAACGGCTTCGCACTCGAGTACCCCGTCGGCCGCATCCTCTGCGATGCCCGCATCCTCAGCATCTTCGAGGGCGCAGCCGAGATCCAAGCGCAGGTCATCGCAAGGCGCCTGCTGGAGGGGGCGAACTAGCCTCGCCGGCGGCCCGCGGCCATGCTTATCGGTGCAATACGCTCAATCAGCTCACCGCCGACCACCAATTGACCGGCCGCGCCGGCGCGTACGCCGCAGCGTTGCCTCCCGCGAGCCCTCTTCGATACGTCGCATTACACACAAGACGCTGCGCGGACGTTTCGATCGCGATCGAAGCATCGCTCATCCTGCGGCGATACCCTTTGATGCCAGCGATCAAAGGAAACATCATGCAGAACGGCAGGTTCTCGCCAGCGGACGCCTTTCGCAACCACGCAGCGGTCCTCCACCAACGCCGACAGTGGCTCACGCTCATCACGCTGTGTCTCGCGGTCCTGATCGTGCAGCTCGACACCTCCGTGGTCAATCTCGCCACACGGCCGATCGGCGGCTATTTCCACGCCCAGGTCGGCACCTTGCAATGGGTCGTGGACAGCTACAACCTCGTCTACGCCGTACTGCTGCTCACCGGCGGCCTATTGGCCGACCTCTACGGCCGTCGCTTCGTGTACGCGATCGGGGCGGCCGTCTTCACGATGGGATCGCTCATCTGCGCGAGCGCTCCCACGATTGTCGTCCTGATCAGCGGGCGGGCGGTCACCGGTATCGGTTCGGCGCTGCTCATACCGGCCTCCCTTGCCATCATTCGGGTGGTTTGGCCCGAGGCGAGAGAACGCGGACGCATCCTCGGCATTTGGACGGCCTGCAACGGCTTGGCGTTCGCGGTTGGCCCGACCATCGGCGGCGTTCTGATCGCACATTGCGGCTGGCGCAGCATATTCCTGGTGGTGGTCCCCGTCGGGATCGCGGCTCTCGGGCTCGCGCTTTCTGTCATCCCCGAATCCTTCGACCCGCAGGGCCGGCATTTCGATGCCGCGGCTCAGGCGCTGGGCGCGCTCGCCCTCGGCGGCCTCGCGGTGGCGGCCATCGAGGCCCACGGTAGGCTCGCCGTTGCGGTCCTCGGCCTGGGGGTTGCGCTGCTTGCGCTGCTATTGTTCATCAAGGTCGAGAGGAGCAGGGGCCGGGCCGCCCTCGTGCCACTTGAGGTGTTCCTGATCCCCGAGTTCTGCGGCGCGGTATTGGCAACGGCGGGCATGACCTTCGGCATGTACGGCGTGCTCTTCCTGCTGCCCCTGGCCTGGCAGACCACGGGCAGGCTCGATGGCGTGGGCGCCGGCATCGCCCTGATGCCGATGGCCCTCGTGTTGGTGCTCGTGTCGCCCTTCTCCGGACCATTGGGATCGCGCTTGGGCGCGCGGGAGATGACGAGCGGAGGCGTCGGCGTCATCGGGCTCGGCCTCCTCGTCATAGGTCTTACCGCCGATTCCGTCTCCATCGTTCCCGCCGAGATCGGGCTCGGGCTCACGGGTCTCGGCATGGGGCTCGCGAC
>JAFMSC010000462.1 GCA_017353825.1 Hyphomicrobiaceae bacterium
CGTCCGCCAACTCGGCGCTCAGTGCCGGGCCTTGCGCGCCGGCGATGCTGTCCTGAGGCAGCTCTTGGCCCGCGTCGTTATCGACTTGACCAGCCTCGGCCGCCGCGTCGCTATCCGATGGCTTTCGTACCCGGCCCTCAAGATACTCCTGGAAGGGCTCGTGGGCCTCGACCCGCTCCGTGCGCGGACAGGTCTCCGGCTTGTCACGATCGGGGCCCGCTTGCGCCCCATCGTCGGCCTCCGGCCGGCTGATGCCGGCGAGCACGGGCGCAGCGTGATCCTCCCCCTCCATGCGTGAGGTGGTCGCTGGCTGCCCCAGCGTTGTGACGGAACCGGTCGCCTCGTCCGGATCGCCCGGCGCCGCCAAGCCGATATCGGGCGGGGCCGGGCCTGAGGGGTGAGCTTCTGCCGGCTCGGGGCGTGGAGCACCCACGCCTTCGTCCGCCGGCTCCTGCGGCTGGGCCGGAGTATGCTCGCCAGCATTGCCTGCAGTGTCGTCCACGAGCCCGCAAATCCTAGACCCGACTTCTGGTATAGCTACGGCAACGTTAAGAAAAGGGCAGAGCTACGGCGCCTCGTGCTATTCGAGGCAACAAATCCAGAATGTGGGTGGTCCATGGGCTTTAACCAACGCCTCAATTTCACGGCCCAGCTTGTGGAAAGCCGCCTGTCGGGGCTGCTCGACGGCGTGGGCCGGGCCGGCGCGCCCGAGCGCCTCGTCGCGGCTATGCGTCATGCCACGCTGGCAGGCGGCAAGCGCCTGCGCCCGTTTCTCCTCATCGAGACCGCGTCGCTCTTCGACGTGCCGACCGAGAGCGCGGCCACCGCGGCGGCCGCGATCGAGTTGGTGCACTGCTACTCGCTGATACACGACGACTTGCCGGCCATGGATAATGACGACCTGCGCCGCGGTCGCCCTACCGTGCACAAGGCATTCGACGAGTGGACGGCCATCCTGGCCGGCGACGCCCTCCTCACCCTCGCGTTCGAGGTGCTCGCCGGCGGCGTGCCCACCGGCCCTGCGGTCAATCTCGCCATGGTTGCAAGCCTCGCGCGGGCAGCCGGCGCAGCCGGCATGGTGGGCGGGCAGTGCCTCGACCTTGAGGCGGACAAGCTCGGGCTCCCGCCGCGACCGGACGCCGCCCACGTCGCCCGCCTGCAGGCCATGAAGACGGCCGCGCTCATCCGCTGCGCCTGCGAGCTCGGTGCCATCCTCGGCCAGGCCCGGCCGGAAGAACAACGCGCGCTCGAAACCTACGGCGCGCGGCTCGGGGTCGCCTTCCAGATCGCCGACGACCTGCTCGACGTGGAGGGCGCCGCCACCGTCATGGGCAAGGCCGCGCGCAAGGACGCCGCCAAGGCGACGCTCAACGCAGTCGGCGGCATCGGCCTGGCCAAGGAGCGCCTCGCGGAGCTTGCCGCCGACGCCGTCGCCTGTCTCGCGCGCTTCGGGGACAAGGCCGATGTGCTGCGCGATGCCATAGCCTTCACCGTTGAGCGCGAGCGATGAGGAACCCATGGGCGCCGCAGTCCCGATTCCCAACGGCCGTTTCCTGATCGTCGGCGGCGCGAGCCTGGTGGGCTCGGCTTCGGCGGAGCTGCTGCTGCGCGAAGGCGCGCGGGAGGTCATCATCCTCGACAGCTTCTACCAGGGTAGCCGCGACGCCATCGCCCATCTCGCCGGCGATTCTCGCCTCAAAGTGGCTGAAGGCGACGTGCTGCGTCTGCCGCAGCTGCTCGCGGCAGCCCGCGGAATCGACGGCGTGCTGCACCTCGCGGCCGTCATGTCGCTGACCATGGACCGCGACCCGTGGCTCGGTCTCAGTGTCAACATCCAGGGCACGCACAACGTGATCGAGGCGTGCTGCGCCGCCGGGGTCGCCAAGATCGTGCTGGCCTCCTCCACCGCCGCCTACGGCTATGGGCCGGGCGTCGCCGGCGAGCTCGTCGAGACCACGCCCTTCCACTCCGCAGGCGCGCCGCCGGCCGCCATCCTTTACGGCGCCAGCAAGATCGTCGCCGAGCAACTGTGCCGCGACGCCTATGCCAAGCGCGGGCTCGACTACGTGGCGCTGCGCTACGCCACCGTTTACGGCGAGCGCCAGCACTACCGCGCCGCCAACGCGCTGTTTATCATCGAGACCCACGACCGGGTGCACCGTGGCGAGCGCCCTCAGGTAATCGGCGACGGCTCGGAGACCAAGCATTTCGTGCACGTGAGCGACGTGGCGCGCGCCAACGCCGCGGCGCTCGCCTCTGAGGCCACCGACGCGGTCCTCAACATCTCCGGACCTGCGCCCGTCACTACGCTTCAGATCGTGCGGCTGGTGACCGAGCTCGCCGGCAAGGACCTGGAGCCCGAACACGTCGCGCCCGATCCGCGCAAGGTGCGCCTCACCTCCGGCGGCGCCTGGCGCCTTGACCACGCCGCCGCCGAGCGCATCATCGGCTGGCGGCCCGAGGTGGACATGCGCGAGGGCATCAGCCGCCTCATCGCCTGGCGCGAGGCATCCCTCTCTGCGGCCGCCCCTTGAAGGCGCGCAGGAACGTGTCGACGGCCTCCTCAGTGCGGGTGTCGACCTCAGCGCTGGGTGCTGGCAGTCCCATCAGCCCACGGAACTGCTGGAAGCCCGTCACCATGGAGAGGAACTGCTCGGCCGCCGCCTCCGGGTTGGCCACATCAAGATGCCCGAGCCGGGTCCCTTCCCGCAGAAAGTCGGCAAGCTGCCTCACCACCCGCGCCGCGCCGACCCCATAGATGGCACGCCCCAGCTCAGGGAAGTGTACGGCCTCCGCCACCACCAGCCGGTAAAGCGCAAGCCGCGCCGGGCTCAACGCGCCCGCCACATGGCTGCGCGCGAGCCGCAGCAGCGCGGCGCGCATCGAGGCACCTTTGCGAGCTGCCACCGCCAGCGGCATCATGGCTTCATCGGCCAGCGCGGAGAAGATGGCTCGGAACAGCGCCTCCTTGCTGGCGAACTGGTTGTAGATGGTCTGGCGTGCAACGCCCGCCTCGGCGGCGATCAGGTCCACGCTCGTGCCGCCGTAGCCGCGTTCGAGGAACAGCCCCGCCGCGGTCTTGAGGATCGCCCCACGCGTGCGCGCGCTGGCGGGGCCGTTGCCCTTTTCGTGCGGCTCCTGGCAACTTGTCATCAACCGTTGCCTTGGGTAGATAGACCTAGACTGTACAGTCTAACCTACACGCAAGCTCCCGAGGTATCAACGTGCCGAAGCGCGCTGTGGCTGCGATCGTCTTGTGCGCGCTCATGGGCGTCGGGCTCGCCTACTGGCAGCACAGCGAGCGGCCGTCCGCAGCCCAGCCGCAGCCGGGCGCGCCGCCGCCGCCGCAGGTCGGGGTGCTCACGA
>JAFMSC010000118.1 GCA_017353825.1 Hyphomicrobiaceae bacterium
CAAGTTCCTGGTACGCGCGCCGGGCGAGCCGCACCGGAGCCTGTCCTACCTCATCACTGCCGGCGACGACTACGAGGTGCTCGCCGCCGTCCCCCCCGCGCGCGCCGCCGAGTTCCGCGCCACCGCCGAGGCTGTCGCCGTCCCGGTCGCCCAGATCGGCGGTGTCACGGCCGGCTCCGGTCTGCGCATCGACGGCCCCGACGGCCGCCCTCTCCCGCTCGACCGCCTCGGCTGGGACCATTTCTGAAGCCAACCGAAGATCGTAAACTGTGGTTGTGAAAGCCCCGTAGCGCTCGGCGCAGGCGCAAAATAATAAGACGTGTGGCACAACCGCATGCGGCAATAGCGGCAGGTGCGGTTGTATTGCAACGACTTCGGACATTTGGCATGGTCCGCCCGCGAATCCGGCACTCGGGGTGCGGGCTGAGGTGGGCGGGGCGGCGCAAGGCCCCCCGCGCGCCGTCGCGCTTTGCCGCGCAGCTCCAGCTTCAGTCGACGAGAAGGGCAAGGACAAGGGGACGACCATGGACTGGGTCATGTGGGCGATCATTCTGTGCGGATTGCTCGCCATCGCTTACGGCGCCTACACCGTCAACGCCCTGATGGCGGCCGAGGCTGGCACCCCGCGCATGCGCGAGATCGCCGCCGCCATCCAGGAGGGCGCCCAGGCCTATCTCTCACGCCAGTACACGACCATCGCCATCGTCGGTGCCGTGGTGTTCCTCATCATCGGCAGCCTGCTCGGCTGGCTGGTGGCGCTGGGCTTCCTGATCGGCGCCACGCTGTCCGGCGCCGCCGGCTTTATTGGCATGCTGGTCTCGGTGCGCGCCAATGTGCGCACGGCGCAGGCTGCTACCCGCTCGCTCGCCTCGGGCCTCTCCACGGCCTTCCGCGCCGGCGCGGTCACGGGCCTGTTGGTGGCCGGTCTCGCGCTCCTCGGCGTCTCCGTCTACTTCGCCTTCCTCACCGGGGCGCTCGGCTACCCCGCCACCAGCCGCACCGTGGTCGACGCGCTGGTGGCGCTCGGCTTCGGCGCCTCACTCATCTCCATCTTCGCCCGTCTCGGCGGCGGCATCTTCACCAAGGGCGCCGACGTCGGGGCCGACCTCGTAGGCAAGGTCGAGGCCGGGATTCCGGAAGACGACCCGCGTAACGCCGCCACGATCGCCGACAACGTGGGTGACAACGTCGGCGACTGCGCCGGCATGGCGGCCGACCTGTTCGAGACCTATGCCGTCACCGTGGTCGCCACCATGGTGCTGGCGGTCATTTACTTCACCGGTCAGCCAGTGGTGCGCGATCTTATGGTCTATCCGCTGGCGGTGTGCGCCGTAGGCATCGTGGCCTCGGTGATCGGCACATTCTTCGTGCGGCTGGGCGCCAACCAGTCGATCATGGGCGCGCTTTACAAGGGCTTCATTGCCACCGGCGTCATTTCGGTGATCGCGCTGTGGCCGGTGACCAGGTTCCTGCTCGGCATGGGGACCGAGTTCACCGCGCGGGGATACACCTTCAGCGGCATCGATCTGTTCTGGTGCAGCCTCGTTGGCCTCGCCGTCACCGCGGGCATCATCGTGGTGACGGAGTACTACACTGGGACCAACTACCGCCCCGTTCAGTCGATCGCCAAGGCCTCGCAGACCGGACACGGCACCAACGTGATCCAGGGCCTCGCGGTGTCCTTGGAGGCCACGGCACTGCCGGCGCTCATCATCGTGGCGGGCATCATCATCGCCTACAACTTGGCCGGACTGTTCGGCATCGCTATCGCCGTGACGGCGATGCTGTCGCTGGCGGGCGTGGTGGTGGCGCTCGACGCCTTCGGCCCCGTCACCGACAACGCCGGAGGCATCGCCGAGATGTCCGGGCTGCCCAAGGAGATCCGCAAGACGACGGATGCGCTGGACGCGGTGGGCAATACAACCAAGGCCGTCACCAAGGGCTACGCCATCGGCTCGGCGGGCCTGGGTGCCCTGGTGCTGTTCGCGGCTTACAACGAGGACCTCAAGTACTTCATCTCCCAGGCCAAGGACGGCTCGTTGTTCCAGGGCCTCAACGTCGACGGGTTGTTCTCGTTGGCCAACCCCTACGTGGTGGTCGGCTTGTTTTTCGGCGGCCTCTTGCCCTACCTGTTTGGCGGTATCACCATGACCGCCGTCGGCCGCGCCGCCGGATCGATCGTGGAGGAGGTGCGTCGCCAGTTCCGCGAGAAGCCCGGCATCATGCAGGGCACCGAGAAGCCCAACTACGCCCGCGCCGTGGACATCCTGACGCGGGCGGCCATCAAGGAGATGATCGTCCCGTCGCTGTTGCCGGTGTTGTCGCCGATCGTGTGCTTCTACGTGATCCGCTGGATCGCCGGGCCCGGCAATGCGTTTGCGGCACTGGGTGCGATGCTACTCGGCGTCATCGTCACCGGCCTGTTCGTGGCCATCTCCATGACGGCCGGCGGCGGCGCGTGGGACAACGCCAAGAAGTACATCGAGGACGGCCATTACGGCGGCAAAGGCTCCGAGACGCACAAGGCGGCCGTGACCGGCGACACCGTGGGCGATCCTTACAAGGATACTGCCGGCCCGGCCGTCAACCCGATGATCAAGATCACCAACATCGTGGCTCTGCTGCTGTTGGCCGTGCTCTCGCACGGATGACCAGGGTTGCAGGGGTGACCCCGGGCGCGAGCCACCCTATTGGGACGCGCTGCAGCTTGCAGGCGCTTGGTTTGCTCGACTGGGGATTAGGGCAGTGTCGCGGTTGGGGGCGCAGCATCCCACATCGTGGCTGCGACCCGCATCCGGCGGGGCGCCCTCAGGGGGCCCTCGCCGCGGAGCCCTGGTCGCTATCCTCCCTGAAGAGCGCCGGGTCCGGCCACGGCCCGCGCACGCTCATGGTTTCGGCGCCTGCGTCCGTAAGCTTCAGGGGCTGATCGGGCGGCAGGTTCGACTTCATGATCAATCGGGCATCCATGTGCCCGTCGACCAGGCCGAACCGGCCCGCCAGTGCGAGCGCCACGTCGCCCGCGCGCGCCTGCGCCTCCTCGGCGAAAGCGACGCCGTCGATGATTAGTGCGCGCGCCTCCAGGTGCTGGACGTTGGTGTAGGACTTGGCCAGCCCCGCCCAGCCGTGCATCCCGCCTTTGGCGGCCTCGCGCACGGCTCGCAGGTCGAGCGCCAGCCGGCCTCCCTCCGGCATGGACAGGGACGCGTTGCCTGAGAGCCGCTTGGCGATGTCGTTCAGGGTGTAGCCGGTGCTCGTCAGGTCCAGGCTCAGCGCGGCGCGGCCGGAAAGCGCCGGCGTGCCAAGCAGACTGGCGGACGCCGGCCCTGTGTCCATGTCCTCGACCTTGGCGCGTAGCGCGTAGCGCGGCGCCGCCTCACTCATGATGGCCGTGAGTTGCGCGGTGAGGCTGCCCGTGGGCAGTTCGAGCTCGGCGATGTCGGCGTGCAGCTTGCCGCCCTGGGTGGTGATGGTGGCGCCGCCCTGTCCGAACGTTAAATCCCTCACAATGACACGGCGCGCGGAGATGCGCATGTCGGCATCGAGGTAGCGGATGAGTGGCAGCGACACGTCGAATGAGGTCCCCCAGCCCATTGCCAGTTCGAAGCCGAAGAACTGGGTGCGCGCCGCATCGAGGTAGGTCGTCAGGTTAAGCGTGGGAAAATCCAGCGTGGCTTCCACCAACGGCCGGTCGCCCCCCAGGTTCAGCACCACGCTGCCGTTACCCTCGTTGCCGTCCACTGCGATCTGCGCCTTCTCGAAGGCCAGCGACCGGCGCGCCCAGGTCAGGTCGCCCTTGATGCTTGTCGCATTGAAGCCATCGGTGAGGTAGAGCGGGAGGTCGAACCAGCGGCCAACGCGGCGCAGGCTCGAGATCGACAACTGGGTCTGGCCCAAGAGCTGCAGATCCTCGCTCAGGTCGGCGTGGCCGTCGAAGGAGCCCTGCAGCAGGTTGGTGTTGAACGACATCTGCAGCGGCCAGCGCCGCGGATTTTTGTCGTCGGGCTGTCCCACTGTGGCGTCGAAGGCTAGCCGCTGGCCGCGCATGGTGAAGCTGCCAAGGATCGCAAACTGGCCGCGACGCGTCTTCTTCACCTCCGCCTGGAGGTCGGTGAGGGTCTCCACGTCGCCGTCGGCCATGGTGACGTTGAGCGTGCCGCGCCGGACGACAATGAGGTCGAAGCCCAGTGCCCCGATCTGCTGGATCAGCGGCGACGCCAGCTCGCGCTCCACCCCGTCGGTTCCGTCGTTGGCTGCCGGAGCCATCGGGTGCGGGCCGCCAGCGCTGAGCGTGAACACCGGTCCGTCCAGGACGACCTGGGACGCCGCCCCGCCGGACGGCGCCGATGGCCCGTAGTCGTAGATGACAGCGCGCGTCAACATCAGGTCCGGGTTGATCGCCAGCCGCACCGGCACTGTCAGCACGTGCAGGTCGCGCGGGGAGGCGATGACCGATGAGCCGGAGAAGGTGTCGTCCCTGCGCCGGTCGGCGAAATACATGGGCGCCAGCACGGCAAACAGCGCGCATGCGGCAAGCCCGAGAGCCAATTTGCGCAAGCGCGGCAGGCGAATGTTGCGTTTCATGTCGAGGAGGGGGTCTCCGGCTTTCGGATCGATCATGCGCGTCATCGCCGGCCCGACTATCTGTCTAAAACGCGACCTCACGGCGTTGCCTCACCCCCGGCATCCGCATCATAGTCGCACCAAACGAGTGGCTGATCCCGCGCATGCGTCGCTGCGCACCAACACAGCTCATACAATTCGCGGCCGCCGGGTGCAAGCGCAGCTGCTATAAGCTGTGGAGCCGATATGCATTTTGGGCTCCCTCCCACCCATGGAACGAGGCCAGATCCAAGGCAAAACGTTGCAAACTGCAAGAACTGGAATGTGCAAGACCTGCCGAGACCTGTCATGACGCATCCTCTGTGGATTCCCGGCGACCGCCGCGCCTCTGCGACCACCCTGAGCGCGTTTGGCGCCTGGCTATCGGCGCGGGTCGGCGAGCGCCTCGCCGACTACGGCGCCCTGCACCGCTTCTCGACCACCGATCCCGGCGCCTTCTGGTCCGCGGTGTGGGAGTTCGCGCAGGTTGTGGGCGACAAGGGCGTGGGCGCGTCCGTCGCCGGTCCTGACAAGATGCCGGGCGCCTCATTCTTCCCTGGGGCGCGGCTCAATTTTGCCGAGAACCTGCTCCGGCACCAGGGCCAGGGCGACGCCCTCGTGTTCTGGGGCGAGGACCAGGTGAAGCGGCGGCTCACCTGGGACGAACTGCGCGCCGAGGTGAGCCGGGCAAGCCGGGCGCTGGCCGCGGCGGGTGTGACGAGCGGCGACCGCGTAGCCGGCATTCTGCCGAACATGCCGGAGGGCGTGGTGAGCATGCTCGGCGCGGCGAGCCTTGGCGCCGTATGGTCGTCGTGCTCGCCGGATTTCGGTGTGCAGGGCGTGCTCGACCGCTTCGGCCAGATCGAGCCCAAGGTGCTCGTGGCCTGCGACGGCTACTACTACAACGGCAAGATCATCAGCGTCTTCGACAAGCTGGCAGAGATCGTCGGCCGGCTACCCACGCTAAAACAGGTGATCGTGGTGCCCTACGTCGGCCGCGACGACGGCGCTCTAAAGCGCCTCGACGCCACGCTTGCCGGCACCGGACGGCGCGCACACACCTGGGACGATTTGGTACACGCGCTGCCGCACGCGCCGCTGACGTTCGAGCGGTTCCCGTTCTCCCATCCGCTCTATGTGCTGTTCTCGTCGGGAACGACGGGCATGCCCAAGTGTATCGTGCATTCGGCCGGCGGCACGCTTCTGAAGCACCTGTGCGAGCAGCAGCTCCATACCGACATCAAGCCGGGCGACCGGCTGTTCTACTTCACCACGCTGGGTTGGATGATGTGGAACTGGCTGGCGTCGGGGCTCGCCAGCGGCGCCACTTTGCTGCTCTACGACGGCTCGCCCTTCCACCCCAGCGGCAAGATCCTCTGGGACTACGCGCAAGACGCGGGCTGCACGCACTTCGGCACCTCAGCCAAGTACATCGACGCTATGAAGAAGGCGGAGCTGGCGCCGGCCAAGACCCACGACCTGTCCTCTCTCAGGGTCATGCTCTCGACGGGCTCGCCGCTGGCACCGGAGAGCTTCGACTACGTCTACGAGGGCATTAAGAAGGACCTCCACCTCGCGTCCATCTCCGGGGGCACGGACATCTGCGGCTGCTTCGTGTTGGGCATCCCCACCAGGCCGGTGTGGCGCGGCGAGATCCAGGGCCCCGCTCTGGGGCTCGCAGTCGACGTGTTCGACGAGGACGGCAGGCCGGTTGCTCGCGGTAAGGGCGAGCTCGTCTGCAAACAGCCGTTCCCGTCCATGCCGGTGGGGTTCTGGAACGACCCCAGGGGCGAGAAATACCGCGCCGCGTATTTCTCGCGCTTCCCCAACGTTTGGCACCACGGCGACTTCGCCGAGTGGACCGAGCACGGCGGCATGATCATCTACGGTCGCTCCGACGCCACGCTCAATCCGGGCGGCGTGCGCATCGGCACGGCGGAGGTCTACCGCCAGGTGGAGCAGCTGGAGGAAGTGCAGGAGGCCATCGTCATCGGCCAGGAGTGGGACAACGATGTGCGCGTCGTTCTGTTCGTCGTCCTGAAGCCAGGGCAGACCCTCAACGATGCCTTGCGCGAGCGCATCAAGCTCCAGATCCGCACCGGGGCCTCCCCGCGCCACGTGCCCGCCAGGATCGTGCAGGTGACCGACATCCCGCGCACCAAGTCGGGCAAGATCACGGAGCTGGCGGTGCGCGATATCGTGCACGGGCGCGAGGTGAAGAACAAGGAGGCGCTGGCGAACCCGGAGGCGCTGGAGCTGTTCCGGAACCTGGCCGAGCTGGCGCGGTAGGGGGTGTCACCCCGTGGTGGGGATTGCCGCAAGGCGCCGTCCGCCGAACCCTCGCCGGGCAACCGCGGATCAGGCGTCGCCTCGGGGTGCTCATTCCGCCCTACAAAGCTGATCGCCAGGCCCCCCTCCTTTAATTTCCGCAATTTCCGCGCAATTCCTGAGCCAGGGCATCGACAAGCTGCCCCGATCTGGGCTAGAACCCCGCGCCATTGGCTCCCGAAACACCCCGTACGCGGGCCCCTCCAGACGGATGGACGGGGCCGCGGGTGCGATCGTTCTGCAGTTCCGAGGCTTCCATGACCCCGACCATCATCCAAGAGATCGAACGCGACCAGATGCGCGCCGTGACGGCCCAGCGCATGGTGCCTGAGTTCGCGCCAGGCGATACCGTCCGAGTCATGGTGAAGGTGGTGGAGGTCGCCGATGCCGACCCCAAGGACAAGAGGAAGGCTAAAGCGGCGGAGCCCAAGACCACGGTGCGCCTGCAGGCCTACGAGGGCGTGGTGATGGCCCGCTCGGGGAGCGGCCTCAACGAGAATTTCACGGTGCGCAAAATCTCCTATGGCGAGGGCGTAGAGCGTGTATTTCCTGTCTATTCGCCCTACATCGCCTCAATCGAGGTGCTGCGCCGCGGCAAAGTGCGCCGCGCCAAGCTCTATTACTTGCGCGGCCGGCGCGGCAAGTCGGCGCGCATCTTCGAGCGCACGGACGCGCGCGCCAAGCGCCTTAACGCGGCGTTCAAGGGCTTCAAGAAGCCCAAGGGTGCGCCCGACGATCTCACCCAGATCACGACCATCAGCGCCGAGCTGGCGGAGCGGCTAAGCGGGCTAGGCGTCATCAAGTTCGAGCAGATCGCCAACTTCTCCGACGATGATATCGCCAACGTCGACGAAGCGTTGGGGCTCGAAGGCCGCATCGAGAAGGACGACTGGGTGGGCCAGGCGCAGCGCTTGCGGGCCGAGGCCACCGCAGCCGAGGTGCCGGCCGAGGACGCGGCCAAGGCGTAAGGTCGCGTGGACCTAAGGCCATTGCACCATCTCACCCGCGGTTTGGTGATCTCACGCGGGTTTGGCGCAATGCGGCTTGGCCTTAGGGCACCCTGCTTGCCGCATCACGCCGCGCGCATGAGACGGGCTTGCAGATCAAGCACCGCGATGATGAAGCCGAGGCGATCCTCGGCCGCCTCCGTCGCCAGCGAGAAGTAGTCGGGCTGCGCGGGCAGGATCTCGCCCACCACGTCGCCGTACTCGAAGCGCAGGAGCGCATCGTGCTTGCGGGCGATCGCCTGCATCCTGGCGTTCTCGGCAAGGCAGCTCATGTAGAGCCGGCGGATATTGCGGTTGCGCGCTGCCCGCACCACCCGGCCCATGAGGTCGGTGCCGACGCCGTGGTCCTGGTAGGGCTTCTCCACTGAGAAGGCCGCCTCGGCCTGTTCGCCCCAGGCGTCTCCCAGGCGCCGCAGCTCTGACGCGCCGCGCACGACGCCGTCCACAAGATGGCCGTAGACTAGGCTGCCGTACTCGGTCATCCGGCTGGCATAGGCCTTGATGAAGTCGTCCGAGACCAGGTGGGCGAAGCGCAGACGGCGGCTCTCCGGATCGAGGCGCAGCAGGTGGTCGCGGAACTTGTCGGTCTCCGTCGGCCAGAGGCGACGTATGCTACCCTCGCCGGCTTCGAAGTCGCTCATGATCAAAGCTCCTCTATCAAAGCTCCTCTACGGGGTCTGTCGAGGTCGTCGGGCCGCGGTGCGTTGCGCGGCGAGTGTCCCCATGTGGGGTCTGTTATCGCAACGCACAATACAGTCCAAAACAAGCCGTTCTGTGGCTACAAATAATCGTGACGGGACAATGAGCTGGTGAGTTGCTGCGGCGCCACATGACGGGCCCTAGATTGTGGGCAAAGCAGCGCGGCCCCCTTGACAAGTGTCCGGGTCGGCAAGCCCAGGCGTCCCTCGGCAAGCCCAACCTGGGCCCACGCTGGCAACACCAGCGGGCCCGACGGGCCCGACACACGAGACCGAATCTCGCCCCGCCACACCCCCCAGCACGTTTTGCGTGTTGACCCTGCCGGCGTGCCAGGCTAGCCGAGACGCCCATGCCTCTCGCTGCCGCTTACGGCGCGCTCCTAGACCGGGGCGCGATCGCCGCCGATCCAGCCCAGCGCGCCGTGCTCGCCAAGCTCGAGGAGCTCTCAGCGCGCCTATTGCGCTGGCGCAGGCGCCGGAACGGTCCGATGGCAGGCCTGGCCGGGCTCCTGTCAGGCGCCGAGGCCGAGGTCCCCAAAGGGCTCTACATCCATGGTCCTGTGGGCCGCGGCAAGACCATGCTGATGGACCTCTTCTACGAGGCCACGCCGTTCCCCGCGAAGCGCCGCGTCCACTTTCACGCCTTTATGGCCGACGTGCAGGAGCGCCTGGCGGCGGCGCGCGCAACCGTCTCCGGCGACCCCATCGCCCACGTCGCCGCCGGGATCGCCGCCAAGACTGCGCTCTTGTGCTTCGACGAGATGCACATCACCGACATTGCCGACGCCATGATCCTGGGGCGCCTTTTCAAAGCGCTGCTCGAGGCGCAGGTGGTGGTGGTCGCCACCTCCAACGTGCACCCACGCGAGCTCTACAAGGGTGGGCTCAACCGTCAGCTGTTCGTGCCCTTCATCGAGCTGATCGAGGAGCACATGGACATCCTGAAATTGGCGGCGGTGCGCGACTACCGGCTGGAGAAGCTAGCCGGCAAGCCGCTCTACTTCACCCCGGCCGACGCCCGTGCCAAGGCCGCCATGGACGCGCTGTGGGCGGAGCTGTCGGGCGGCCAGCCGGGGGCGCCGATGGAGCTTGATGTGAAGGGCCGCACGCTGCGGGTGCCGCAGGCGGCCATGGGGCTCGCCCGCTTCACGTTCGCCCAGCTGTGCGAGGCCCCGCTCGGCACGCTCGACTACCTGGCGCTGACGCAGCAGTTTCACACGATATTTCTGGACGGCATCCCGGTTCTTGAGCCTTCACGGCGTGACGTGGCGCGCCGTTTCGTCAACCTGATCGACACG
>JAFMSC010000463.1 GCA_017353825.1 Hyphomicrobiaceae bacterium
GCGGGCGGCCGCATAACGGCCGTTGGCCGCAGCCTCAGGTCGCTGCCGCTGCCGCCCCGGCTGGCGCGCATGGTGATCGCCGCGGCCGAGCTTGGCCAGGCGCAAGAGGCGGCCGAGATTGCCGCAGTGATCGCCGAGCGCGGGCTCGGTGGCAGCGACGTCGACCTTGCCGACCGGCTCAACCGGTTCCGCTGCGATCCTTCGCGCCGCGCCAGCGACATGCGCAGGCTCGCGGCCGGCTGGGCGCGCATGGCAGGCTCACGCCGGGCGGCGCGAGTGCCCCTTGTGGAGATATCCATGGCGCGGCTGCTGGCGCTTGCGTACCCCGAGCGTATCGGCAAGGCGCGCGGCGCGCCCGGCCAGTTCCTCCTCGCCAACGGCCGAGGCGCCAACCTCGATGCCACCCATCCTCTCGCGTGGTCGTCCTACCTCGTCGCTGCGGAGCTATCCGGTACGGCGGCCGCGACCCGCATCCTGCTCGCCGCCGCGGCCGATGAGGCTGACGTGCTGAGAGCTGGGGCCCAGCGCATCCGCGAGACGGACGAGATGGGGTTCGATGGCGATGCGGCGGCTTTGAGGTCGCGCCGCGTGCGTCGGCTTGACGCCATCATCCTGTCAGCGGCGCCGCGCGCCGTAGAGGCCAACGAGGAGACCGCGCGCCTGCTTGCCGAGGGCATCGCCAGGCTCGGCGTGGACCGTCTGCCGTGGAGCGAGGCGCAGCTGCAGCTGCGCGATCGCGCCGGCTTTCTGCGCACCACCGGCGGGGAAGCCGGCGGGGAAGAATGGCCAGACCTGAGCGACACGGCCCTGGCCCGGACGGCCGCCGCGTGGCTTGCGCCATTCCTCTCCGGCAAGACCAGGCTGTCGGAGATCGGCACCCATGACCTCGGCGCAGCACTCGACGTGCTGCTCCCGTGGCATCTCAGGCGGCGTCTCGACCGGGAGGCGCCGACGCATTTCGAGGCGCCCACGGGCAACCGCCACGCCATCCACTACGCAGGGGCCGGCGCGCCGGCGCTGCACATCCGCGTGCAGGAGCTGTTCGGGCTGACGCAGCATCCCGCGATCGCCAACGGCAGACTGCCGCTCACCTTGCATCTGCTCTCGCCGGCACACCGGCCGATCCAAATCACCCGCGATCTGCCGGGCTTCTGGAAAGGCTCCTGGGCCGCGGTGAAGGCCGCGATGCAGGGACGCTACCCGCGCCACCCTTGGCCCGACGACCCTGCTTCGGCAGCCCCCACCAGGCGGGCCAAGCCGCGTCGCGCTTGAGGGTCACAACGCCAAGCCAGCCCGCATATGCGTGTTGCGTGACGCGCGTGCTGTGCGTCCCGGTCGGGCCAGCGTCTATGGCAGGAACCGGCCAGCCGTCCTCGCAGCTCCACCCGAACGCTCGCACCCAGGGTGCCGTTGACCCTCGGCTGATCGGCTTGAGCGCAAGCGCGCCGTTGCTCGCTTCGCGCGGGCAAAAAGCGCCGTGCGCTGGGACGTGCGCACACACCAACTTTCTGACCGGAAACGCCTACCGGCAGGGGCCGGCATCACCACCAGTAACGCAACAGCAGACAACCCCCAGACGACTGTGCCGGAGGGTTCTGAGCCGGTAAGGCTGCAAGCGGTTCTGAACGCGGCGCTAGCTGTTGCCGTCCAGATCGACGTGCAACTCGGCCGGGCTCGACGGCCGGCGGCAACGTCCATCAAATTCCGCGCCCTGCTCGATGGCGAGCGACATGTGGTGGATATCGCCCTCCACGCGCGCAGAGGCCTGCAGCGCAACGGTCATGGCGCGGATCACACCCGAGGTTCTGCCGCGCACGATCACGCGCTCGGCCGCCACGGTGCCCGTCACCCGGCCCTGCTCGCCGATGATCACCTCGGCGCCGGCAACGTCGCCTTCAACCTCGCCATCAACCTGCAGCGTGCCTCGGCTGATGATCTTGAGGCCCTGGCCGATGATTTTGAGGTCGTTGCTGATGATGGACTTGCCGCCCTCCAAGGTGCCGGAGCGGAGCGGCGAAGACCGGACGGGCGGTCCGCTGTTGGGTGGCCCGGCGGGCTTGCGAGGCTCAAGGGGTGTAGGGTCGCTTGGAGAGTTGCGCGTGAACATGGAACTTTCCCCGTTGGTCACTCTCCCGCTATGAGCGAGGAATGGGAGCTTAAAGTCAAACGGAATCCGCTCGCGGACGGGTGCCTGGCGTCTGGCTCGTGGCGACCTGTGGCGCCTGCGCCCCCGTTGTCGCCCCGATGGGTGGCGATCGCCGGCGTTGGTGCTAACGCGCTGTAGACGCAACCCTTTAGGGCCGCTAAATGCAGCGCGGCGAGCGGCATGCGATAGGCGCTTGCGGCGAAGCGACCGGGCAGGGCAAAGGCGGGACGCAGGTGCAAGAGGATCGGGACGACAGGCCATCGCATCGGGACATGGCGAATGCCATCCGCGCGTTGGCCATGGACGCGGTGGAGAAGGCCAAGAGCGGCCATCCCGGCATGCCCATGGGCATGGCCGATGTTGCTACCGTGCTGTTCACCCGGTTCCTGGAGTTCGACGCCGCCGCTCCCGATTGGCCGGACCGAGACCGCTTCGTGCTGTCCGCCGGGCACGGCTCGATGCTGCTCTACGCGCTGCTCTACCTTACGGGCTACCCCGGCGTGACCTTAGAAGAGCTGCGCAATTTTCGGCAGCTCGGCTCCATGACCGCCGGCCATCCCGAATACCGCCATGCGCCCGGCATCGAGACCACCACCGGTCCGTTGGGTCAGGGCCTCGCCAACGCGGTGGGCATGGCGCTGGCCGAGCGGCTCCTGAATGCGCGGCTGGGCGACGGCATCGTCGATCACTACACCTACGTGGTCGTCGGCGACGGCTGCCTGATGGAGGGCATCAGCCAGGAGGCGATCTCGCTCGCCGGACACCTGAAGCTCAACAAGCTGATCGTGCTGTTCGACGACAACCAGGTCTCCATCGATGGGCCGACGTCACTGGCCGTCTCCGACGATGAGGCGATGAGGTTCGAGGCCAGCGGCTGGTCCACCCTGCGGGTGGACGGGCACGATCCGGACGCGATCGCCAGCGCCATCGAGCGAGCACGGCGCTCGGACCGGCCGACGTTGATCGGCTGCCGCACCGTCATCGGCTACGGCGCGCCCACCAAAGCGGGCACGGCCTCCACGCACGGCACGCCGCTGGGTGACGCGGAGGTCGCAGGCGCCCGCCGCAAGCTGGGCTGGGACTATGCGCCGTTTGCGGTGCCGGCCCATGTGCTGTTCGCCTGGCGCGCCTCGGGGGCGCGTGGAGCGGCGCTGCGCGAAGCGTGGGCGGAGCGGTGGCGGGTC
>JAFMSC010000464.1 GCA_017353825.1 Hyphomicrobiaceae bacterium
CACGCGCCTTGCCAATCGCCCGCGCCGCCGCGCGCGGGCTCATCGCCCCCAGCGCCCGCTGCGAGGCCTTCACTCGCGATGGTCGTTTGGCCACGCCTGCTCCTTTCGTTGGCTCCGGTACCCCGCGCGCCCGGTCGAGCGCGATGTCGCGCTGGCTGCCTTCCTTGATGCCGTGCGCGCGGTCCCACGCGCGATCTTCTTTCAGCGTCCACTTCCTCGCCATCAGGTTCCCTCGGAGTCGAGCGCGACCGGCCGGCTTCGGGAATTCAGGCTACCGACCGGTCGACTCGTGCCGCCTCGCGCATTCTTGTCGTCGACCCAATGATCTGCCGAGGCGGATGGGCACCTCCCAGTCATGTCTGGCTCGACCCGCACTCCCCTCGGAACAGCCACGCGTTGCGCGTCCTGGCCCACCCCTCGATTCCATACCAGCCGAAGGTGAGGAAGCGGCCCAGACGGTCAAACGGCCCAGTGACTACCGTCTCACCGTATGGGCCAGTCCACGACGACGACGCCTTGGTCACCGAGTTCGGTCCGAACACGACGATCGGAAAGACGCTGTTGTTGTTGTTGACGATCGTGCCCACCGGGTGCGCAAAGCGCAGACCCGCCGCGTCGCCTGGCCCCGGATCGAGCGCGAAGCCCGTCACCACGTTGCCATTGACCGCCACCACGCGGAACAGCTCGTTGCTATCGCTCCACGTGTTGCCCGGCTCCGGCGCGTCCTGAATCGCCAGCCACTGGCCCGGCACCACGCCCGTGCCCGAGGTCAGCGTGATCTGCGTGTCGCCCGGGTTGCACGCGTCAGCCGTCGTGGTCGCCACCGCGCCCGCGGTCGGCGGCGCACCCGCGCCCCAGAAGCCCTTGGCATTGGCGCTGACCACGATGCGCAGTCCTGCCCAGTACGCCAACTCGCCGTTGAACAGCAGCTCGGGATGGGAGTAGACGCTCATGCTGCGCAGCCCGTCGTTGTGGTCCTGGATCAGGTCGTACAGCACGAACGGGTGGATGCACGTCGCCACCGCGCCATCCTCGTACAGCGGCATCTTGGCTGAGCGTGCAGCGACCAGCGTCAGCAGCTCGATGAAGCGCACGTTCATGCAGTCCTGTGTCGTCGTCTGCCCGGCGATCTGATTGCGCGCCGTGCGCCCGTTGATGAACCACACCCGGCTGCCCTGCCCGAACACCGCCCGCGCGATGTAGTCGAAGCTCTCGGCCAGGTTGTAGCCATTGATGAACGCCGCCTGCTTGTACACGTCGGCGTACGCCGTGGCGACCAGGAACTTGGTCACCTCGATCGCATTGCCGTACTCACTCAGGGTGACGATGACCTCGGCGCCGCGCATCTGCTGCGGGGCGACGTCGATCAGCTCATCGAGCACCGTCGGATTGGGCTGCAGGCTTTCAATGATCGGGAAGTTCTGGGAAATGCCTCGCTGGCCGTTCATGATCGGGCCTTTGAGGTCCGCGAACTGGTCCCAGTACAGCACGCTCTGCCCTTGGATATAGAAGTCGGCGTCGTACATCGCCTTGACTTCCGGGGCCAGCGCGACCGTGCCGGTCGTTCCCTGTGCCATGTCGGTCTACCTCTTCTTCGGCTTCTTCTTCGGTTTCCTCTTCGGGCCGTAGAGAGGCTTCACCTGCGCACCCAGCGCCTTTGTCCCCGTGCTCGTCGATGTTGATCTCACCCCGTCATGCTCGAGCGCAGCTCCTTCAGTCGGGCGAGATTGGCACGCGGTCCGCTACGCGAGTCGTAGCTCTGCACCTGGGCGTGCACGTCGTCCGACGTCGGGGCCTTTTTGCCTCGCGCGGGGGTGGCTCGCGGCGCGGCCGGCGAATTGACGCCCAGCCGTTCGCGCTCTTCTTGCCGGATCCGTTCGCGCATCTGCGCGGGAGTCTCTGCGGCTTGCTGCCTGGGCATATTTTCGCCTCCGTTGGTGCGGGCGGTTTTTTCCAGAGCCGCCTGCTTCATGACCGACCTGTAAAACGCGTCCTCGGATTCCCAGTCGCTATCGGGAACCTCGTCCAGGTTGACCGTCACCCCGAATTCGTTGCGGGCTTCGTCGAGGATCTCGCGCACGCGGCGTTCCATGTACGCCGAGCGCTCGGCATCGCTCGGCTCGGCCGGCGCGGTGCCATTCGGACTGGGGGGTGCAGGTGCAGGTTCGGCAGGCGCCGGTCGCGCCGACGGCGCGGCGGCCCGCATGTCGTTGATCTGGCCTTGCAGCATGTCGATCTTGCGATCAAGCCGGTCGGCTGGTGGGAGGCTGGCCAGTTCGGCCTCGAGCTGTCGCTGCCGTTCCGCGCTCTCGCGTTGCTCGCGTTCGCTCAGATTGTTCGACAGGTACCGCAGTTGGCCCTGAAGCTCGGCGATCTGCGCCGTCTGCTGATTCAGCGCGGCCTGCGCCGCGGCGGCTTGACGGCGGGCTTCGGCGGCTTCGCGACCACTCTGGGTCAGGCGTCGCTGGAACTCGCGCTCACGCTGGTCCGCTTCCGTCTCCGGACCTGAGGACTCGGGCGAAGGGGGCGCTTCCTGCCCTTCGGGGAGCTGGTCTTCTTCTGGAGAAACGTCTTCCTCAGGCGCGTTGTCTGCGGTGGTCACTGCTATCCGTTATGGGTGCCCTGCACCACGTCCGGGCCACTGTAGCCCTCGTGATTGGTCAGACCCACCTTGGTGCCGATCATGCTCGGCGGCACCGGTCCCCGCGCATACCCGTCGCGCTTGAACTCGGCGTTTTCCCCCGTGCTCTTGCCGGCCACCTTCTGGTGCTTGGAATTGATCTGCTGTTGAGCCATACCCTGTCCTTCGTGCTGGTGGCGCCCCGTTCGGTGGACACTACTCCGGGAGCCAGGACGGGACGCCCCAGACCCTCACTTACTTGTGGCGCCGACCGCGCCGTCCACGACGTTCGTACATGGGCACCCTCCTTTCAGGCGTCACTTGACGTCGCGCTAGCCTCAGCGCCTGCGGCGGCCGCCTCGACCACGTCGCATGTACATGGGCTCAGCCTCCTTTCAGCGATTCCTGGAGCGATAGCGATTGCCGTCGCCACCGCCGGGCTTGAAGTCGCGGTTGAATTCCTTGCCCACGCGGGTGTGCGGCGGCGGCGCCGTCTGGTGCTCCACGCGCTCGGGTCGCAAATCGACCCCCTCCGCGCCCAGCGGCCGGTCGCGTTCCGCCCGCGTGTAGGGGCGCTGCCAGCGCGTGATCGGCACCGGCCCGCTGTCGATCGACAGCTTGCCGACGTACTTCTGCGCGGGCGCCGCGAAGTCGCGGCCGCTCTGGCGCCTCGCCATCGTCCCGATGATAGCGCGTGAAACGCCG
>JAFMSC010000465.1 GCA_017353825.1 Hyphomicrobiaceae bacterium
GTTGCACGCTTGCGAGCAGGAGGGCATCACGCCTGACCTCATGGCCGTTGCCAAGGGCCTGGGCGGCGGCTATGCGCCGATCGGTGCCGTGCTGGTGGGCGCACGGGTGTTCGACGCTTTCGAACGGGGGTCCGGGCTGTTCCAGCATGGCCACACCTATATGGGCCATCCCCTGGCGTGCGCAGCGGCGCTGGCCGTGCAGCGGGTGATCCGTCGCGACCACCTGCTAACGAACGTGCGCCGGCAGGGCCAGCGCCTGGCCCAGCGCCTGTCGGAGCGCTTCGGCAACCACCCCCACGTGGGCGACGTGCGCGGTCGGGGTCTGTTCCAGGCTGTGGAGCTGGTGCGGGACCGCGCCAGTACGGACCCCTTTGACCCGGGGCGCAAGCTCTACGCCCGCATCAAGCAGGAGGCGATGGCACGTGGACTAATGGTCTATCCCGCGGGAGGAACCATCGACGGCCGACGCGGTGACCACGTGCTGCTAGCCCCGCCCTTCATCGTGGGCGAGGCCGACATCGAAGCCATCGTCGACCGGCTCGGCGATGCGGTGGACGCGGCCGTTGCCTCCGTGGCATGACGTATCGAAGGCGAGACCCTCGCACCAAGGAGACGGGAGTGATGATGAGCAAGATGACTTGTGTAGCCAGCCGGACGGGCCTGGCCGGATTGGCACTGCTGGCGGGCTGGGCGCTGCTCGTCACCGGCCCCGCATACGCCCAGCAGCAGTTCGTGACCATCGGCACCGGCGGCGTGACCGGGGTCTATTACGCGGTCGGCGGCGCGGTTTGCAGGCTGATCAATAAGGACCGCAAGTCGCACGGCATCCGCTGTTCGGTGGAGTCCACCGGCGGCTCCGCCTTCAACATCAATACCATCAAGGCCGGCGAGCTGGATTTCGGCCTCGCCCAGTCCGACGTGCAGTACGCGGCCTTGAAGGGGATCGGGCAATTCAAGGACGCCGGCGCCTATGGCGACTTGCGGGCGGTCTACTCGGTGCATCCGGAGCCGTTCACGGTGGTGGCGCGCAAGGAGCTCAACACCAAAACCTTCACCGACCTCAAGGGCAAGCGCGTCAATGTCGGCAACCCGGGCTCCGGCACCCGCGCGTCGATGGAGGAGCTGCTGGCGGCGCTCGGCTGGAAGCTCAGTGACTTCTCGCTGGCCTCCGAACTGAGGGCCGACGAGCACGGCCCTGCCCTGTGCGACAACAAGATCGACGCCTTCTTCTACGGCGTCGGCCACCCGTCGGCCAACATCCAGGACCCGACCACAAGCTGCGGCGCCAAGCTCGTCTCGATCACCGGTCCAGCGGTGGACAAGCTGGTCGCAAGCAACCCCTACTATGCCGTGGCCTCGATCCCCGGCGGCATGTATGCCAACAACCCCGACGCGACCCAGACGTACGGCGTGCTGGCGACCATGGTGACCTCGGCCAAGACCCCGGAGAATGTGGTCTACCAGCTCGTGAAGGCGACCTTCGACAACTTCGAGGAGTTCAAGAAGCTGCACCCGGCCTTCGCCAACTTGAAGGCGGAGGAGATGGTCAAGAACGGCCTCTCCGCGCCCCTGCATGCGGGTGCCGAGAAGTACTACAAGGAAAAGGGCTGGCTGAAGTGACCGCACGTTGGGGGGTGTCGCGAATGGTGGACTGGGAGCGCTTCGGTTCGCTCCCTCAAAGTCAAGCCAGCTCGCCGCTGCTCGCGGGATCCCTGGCACCGAAGCAGGCGAAGTTGAGGGGACTCTTGCGCAGGCACGGCGGCAAGAGCTCAGCACCGATTAGCCTCGAGTCACCTGCCGCCAGACCCAGCCGTGCGGAGCTGGACACATGAAATCGAGAGCTACGGGCCGAGCCTTTTCGACTTTGACGAGCCCTCCAAGTTTATCGACCTGGGCATGGCCTACGACTTGGGCGAGGGCGTCGTTCGTAACGTTGCCGACCTGGCCTGGTGCGCCGGCGCGGCGGGGACCGCTTTGAAGATGCACGTGGCGACTGGATTCGATCAGAGCATGCGACGGCGGCCAATGCTGGTCGCCGAAAATCTCCATCCAAGGATGTGCGCAGGGGAACCCGAGAGCAGCTTGATCGAGATCGTTTTCGCATACTTGGGTAGCGAGCGGAAGGGCCGGTAGATCGGTGACGACATGACAGACAAGGCGGCCGCGACCGTGGACGGCAAGCCCGTCGATCTTGAGGACCTGGTGGCGGAGGCCGATGTCGGCGGGCGCAAGCCGCAGGGCCTGGCCGCCAAGGCCATCGCGGCTGTGGCCATCGCCTGGTCGCTGTTCCAGCTCTGGTACGCCTCCCCGCTGCCGTTCATGCTGGGCTTCGGCATCATCGGCGACGAACAGGCGCGCGCCTTTCACCTGAGCTTCGCGCTGTTCCTGGCATTCGCCTGCTTTCCCGCCTTCAAGTCCTCCCCGCGCGACCGCATCCCGCTCGCGGACTTCGCCCTGGGCGCGGCCGCTATCGCCTGCGTACTGTACCTGGTCGTCTTCTACCGCGACCTCATTCAGCGCCCTGGGCTACCGACTGTCGCCGACATTACCGTTTCCGTGCTCGGCGTCATCTTGCTGATCGAGGCCTCCCGGCGCGCCGAGGGCCCGTGGATGCCGGTGATCTCCATCAGCATGCTCGCCTACGTGTTCGCCGGGCCCTGGCTGGGGGGCCTGCTGGCCCACCGGGGTGCCTCCCTCAGCCGGGCGGCCTCGCACTTCTGGCTTACCGCCGAGGGCGTGTTCGGCGTCGCGCTCGGCGTTTCGACGAGCTTCATCTTCCTGTTCGTCCTATTCGGCGCCCTGCTCGACAAGGCCGGCGCCGGCAATTTCTTTATCCAAGTCGCGTTCTCCCTGCTCGGCCGCTTCCGCGGCGGGCCCGCCAAAGCTGGCGTGGTGTCCTCCGGCATGACCGGGATGATCTCGGGCTCGTCTGTGGCCAACGTGGTGACCGCAGGCACCTTCACCATCCCGCTCATGAAGCGCGTGGGGTACACGCCCACGAAGGCCGGCGCCATCGAATGCGCCGCGGGCGTCAACGGTCAGCTGATGCCGCCCGTCATGGGCGCGGCGGCATTTCTGATGGCCGAGTACGTCGGCATCACCTACGCCGACGTGGTCAAGCACGCCATCGTGCCTGCGCTGCTCACCTACGGCGCGCTGTTCTATGTGGTCGATCTGGAGGCGGTGAAAGCCGGCATGACGGGGCTGCCCGGCAGGCGTCTGCGCACGTGGCAGCAGGGTATCATCAAGGCTGTCATTACCGTGTGCTCGCTCATCATCCTCAGCGGCGCCGTCTACTGGGGGCTGGGC
>JAFMSC010000119.1 GCA_017353825.1 Hyphomicrobiaceae bacterium
AGGGGCAGCCGCGCGGGCAGGCCAGGGCCGCCGCGGCGGCGGCCGCAGCCCGCAGGCCGTCGGCCGAGGTCAAGGCACTGCTGCTCAGGATATCAGCCATCGTGTTCCTGACCACGGCCGTGTCGAGCATTGTGTTCCAGTCCACCTCGTTCGCGCTTCCCAAGGTGCTTGCCGAGCGCCTGGGCGGGTTTGCCGTGTCGGCCACCGTGATCGGACAGCTCGCCTTTGTGGTGTTCGCGGTGGCCTCCGTCGGTCAGCTGATCGTCGGGCATTTCCTGGATCGGCTTGGGCCACGCACTGTGTTCATGACGGCGGCGGCCATCCAGGTGGCGTTCTTCGCCATGATGCCGGGGCTCGTGGACTGGGCGGCGCTGCTGTGCGCCATGGTGTTCATGCTGGCGGCTTTCGGGCAGATCCCCATCAACGACTACTTGATCGGGCGCCTGGCCGACGGCGAGCACCGGGCGCGCATCTACGGCGTGCGCTACGTGGTGAGCTTCACCGTGCTGGCGGCATCGTTGCCGCTCATCGCCTTCATATATGAGAGCTGGGGCTTCGACGCGCTGTTTCGGGTGCTCGCCCTCTCCGCCGCCGTCATCCTGGCTGCCGTGGCCATGCTGCCGCGCAAGCTGCCGACGCCGCAGGAAGCCGCCGTAGGCGCCTAGCCTGGCCGTGCGCTCTCATGACGAGCCCCGGCCGTGAGGCGGGGCCGACGGGCCCGGCACTCGATCCGTGCGATCCTCGTCGGATGGCATAGGTAGTGCCGCTGTCCCCAGCCCGCGCGTTGCACGGCAGGATCTTCCGGGCCCCATCGGTCCCATCGCCATGTTCAACCCCGATCAAAGCGGCTGCCGGCGCCGGACGGCGGCGGCATTCTGGGAGTCATTCTGGGAGTGATGCCACTGCAAATCCTCAAGCGCATGGACAAGAGCTGCGGCCTCGGTCGGGAATGGGCGGGGAGTTCAGCCTGTGCCATTTTCTCGACGACATCGGCGGCACTTCAACCGGCGCCGCCTCGCCACCGCAAGACGGCGGACGAACTCATACGCTGATCCATGAGAGCACGTTGAGCCAGCCGCTGCTGTCCTTGCCCTGTCCACTCGCCTCGAACGGATCACAGTAGAACATGGCGCGCGCGGCCTCGGCTACTCTTGCCACTTCATCGACCATCCTTGGGGCGCCAGCGGCGTACACGATGTCATTCGCGGTGAGCCTTGGTAGGTGATCGTGGGGGCGCCCCCGGCGAACCGCCGGATGGGCCTCGTATTGCTCCTCGGCCGTGGCGATGACGCTGACGTTGGGTACGCGGGCTACACGATTGAGCGCCGGCCACATGTAGAACGACCTGAGATCGCGGACGCCGGCGATAAGCACGATTTGGCGTCTGGGATTCTCGCGCAGGGCCGCATCTACGATCGACCAAATGGGCGCAAAGCCCGTCCCGCCGGCCACAAGGACAAGACGTTGCGTCTTGCCCGGACGCAAGAAAGCCGATCCATAGGGCCCCTCCACCTTGACTGGGTGCCCGACCTTGATAAGCCGGCCGAAGTTGGGCGAGACACAGCCGCCCGGCACCCGCTTCACGTTGAGTCGAAAGCTGCGTCCGCCCCCCATACGGTCGAGCGGCTCGGTCGGACTGAAAGCGCGCGAAGGGAAGCCTCGGAAGGTGAAGCGGCAATATTGTCCTGGCAGCAGCGGCACTCGCCTCGTGGGCAAAATGCTCACCTCGACAACGTCATGTGCGAGGTTGATGAGGCGGGTTACGCGTGCATCGAGGCAATCGACGGGGGGAAGCACATCGTATTCGAGTGTCAGGTCCGAGAACACACGTGCCCGACAGGCGTAGATCATGCCCTGCTGCCGGCTCTCACCGCCGAACGTCCACCCCTTGCGAAGGCGCATGACGCAGGTGCCGCACCTGCCCGCGCGGCAATCATGCGGGAGATCGACGCCGCTCACGAGCGCCGCATCGAGCAGAATGTCGCCCGAGCGTGCTGAGAAGCGCGCGCCGTTGGCAATGACCGAATGCAGTTTCGGCATCATTCCACCTCCAGCTGGACAGGTCTCACGTGCCACGTGTGTCGTGTCTCGGAATGGTCGAAGGCAGCGAGCCACATGAGGACGCCACTGGCGATCGGCACATCCCACTTGCTGCCGGTACGCAGGCGCCGGGCCAGCTCCAGCACCCATCGCCCCGCGGCCCAGCGCGCGACACCACGTACGCTCGCGGCGTCCTCACGCACGCCGCGGATCATGATCACGCCAGGAATGACGGTGCCGGTTTCGATGACATCGTCCGCGGCCTTGGAGTAGGGGACGGACTCGTCCTCGGTCATCCACCAGCGGGCGCCTTCGCTCTCGCTTTGCTCGGCATCGTTCTGGATGCGCCCCATCGAGCGCATCATTGCCCCAGGCTCGATCGGCAGGCGCCGGGGTTCGACGGGTCCCTGGTATCCACCTGGCGGCTCAGATCGGAAATTGTCTTGGTAGGCCGGCGACCCAGGGTCTTGAGCGAAACCGCCCGTGTAACGCTCCCGCCCCTCGGTTTGCTCCTCGGTCGCCTCAGCCGGACCGCCGAAATGGCAGTTGTCGATGTGGCCGGACGAGCCGCCATGCGAGGCCCGCCATTGCCATACATCGGCGATGCTCCCGTCAGTCATGTAGTGCAGGCCTCTGCCGGTGAGGCTTGGTGGCTTACCTGGGAGTGGGGCAGGCGAGAGGTGGATCGCAGCGCCGATAATCTGCAACGTGGACTGCGCAAGCAGGATTGCGAGCTTGTCCTCATGCAGCTCGTTTTCGTCAGCTACGTCGTGGCGCGTCTGGGCGAGGTACCAGCCATCCTGGCGCTTCACGAGGGGAAGATGCTTGAGCGATCGGGTAGGGTCGGTCCAGACAAAGGCAAAGTAGGCAAACTCGTCGTCATGCACCGCTCGAATGTCGACGACGGACGATCCCGTTCCTCCGAAATTGCTGCCATGCTGGGTCAGCACTGACGCCACTGGAGCATGGCTCCAAGCCGGATCGGACAGGTCTCCATCTAATCGCGGCGCAAGCGCCCGGCTGATCGACTTGACGTGAAGCGTTACCCGCGTTGATTGCTCCACCTTGGCGGCCAAGGCCAATACGACAGTGGCCGCAGCAATGATGCTGGCGAGGGGCCTACCAGGGTGTCGCCTTTCGCGCCCCGGTTCAGTCACTGATGTCCCATGCGCCCTGACCGGGGTCCCCGCCGCGGCTCGACCGCCTCGCGCTTCGCGCTCCCGCAATGCCAATTGCTCGGCAAGCAGGTCAGCGAGGTCGGGCGGGGGGGGAGAAAGTACGAGGGGAGCCGGCCTCAAAATGCGCGACAGTTGAGACCAGCCGCCGTATATCCAGTGCCCGAGTACATGGGTGATTGCCAGCACCATCAAGACCCAGGTGGCATGAAGGTGCACGGAGAGCCAGAGGTCGCCGGCACCCAGGAACAGCGCAACGCCGGTGACAATCTCGGCGCCCAACGCGGCCAGCAAGGCCCACACTGTGATGACGCTCGCCGTCGCCCATCGCGGCCGGCCCGCTTGCAGGAGCAGCGCAATGCGCCCCCAATCGAGCCGCAACCTTCGCTGCAGGCGTGCGTGCAGGAGGTAAACTGCGTAGGCGACGAGAACGGCTATGAGGCCGGCCCCGGCCATGAGATGACGATACCAGAGGTGCTCCATCGGCAGAACCGCGTCGAGCAGCTGACCAAGCCGATCGAATCCCGGATCGGCGGAGGCCATGCGTAGGCCTGTGGCAAGCAGCACGACGAAGAGTGCTACGAGGACCCAATGTAGATGGACAGTGCCAACGTCCGTCGACGGAGACCGTCCGCTCAACATGCGAAAGCTTCCCTATGACTACGCTCACTTGCGCAGGCCCGGCGCTACCCGCAACGCCGTAGTCAACGTCCTCACCACGCGGCCGGGGCTGGCCGGCGATGCGGTCGCTCAATTTTTTTCGTCTCTTTTTTTCGTTGCGCTCGCCGATTCCGCTAGCTATCCGCGTCCGGCAGGCTACAACGCGAGGACCCTCGATGGGCTCGCGTTCCCTCCCATCAAATCAATGGGATTAAATTGACAAATATGGACTCAATATGGCTCCCATAAATTCAGATTGAATTCAGATTGAAAACGCGCAGCAGCGGTCGCGCTTCTTTTATATGGCATGATGGAAAACTATATGACATAATGGAACTTGTCTCTCCTATGCATGACAAAAGAGAGCCGTTTGCTTCTATTGTCCGCGTGAATGCTCTGCGAAATGGTGACGACATCATCCGCCGGGCATCCGATCTCAAGCCACGCTTGCGAGCTATTCCAACAGGGCCACAATGGCGGTCCGACCCGAACCCTTGGCGATTGCTCTCGCGGTTTCGCGCTTCTTGTTTTTGAAGCTGCGGTCATTCGCCGACCTGGATTGGGACCCACGCCCTCCTGGGGCGCCGACACCGGGGCTACGCCGGGGGGCGGAAACGGTGAGGGCTCAGGAATCGGCTGAAGACGGTGCTGACGGCCGTGTCGCACGGGATCGATTTGACCATGGCACGGGGCAGGGCGCGCAAGCAGAGCGGCGGCTTGAAGTTTGCCCGAACTTGAACCCACCGCGTCACCGCGAACGGGACATTTTGTCCTGGCCTGTTTGCCTCCTGGCCGGTCGGACCATCCGGCGTCATCGGCGCCTGGTGAGACACATCGGGTCGCCAGATACTCCCAGGCCCTCCCAGGCGCTCAAGGATGGCGAAGGCGAGACACCCAAGCCGCTAACGCCTCAATGTGCTTGGATGTCGTTGTGCCGAAGGGTCCGACAGCTGGCTACCGGCCCCAGCCCCAGCCGCTTCCCCAGCCGTTTCCCCAGGCGAAGCCGCCGCTCCCGAACTTGTAGGCCAGAGTGAGGCGTGCGCTATGCATGGTCGGATCGACGTTGATTGAGGTTGCGGTGAGGTCGTCTCTAAAGACACGTTCGCTGCCGAAGTCGGAGAACCGGTACTCCAGGCGCAGGAACCAGTTGCTGGCGGCCAGCCGGGTATCAACGCCGCCACCGACAAAAAAACCATCGAACGTCCTGCCGCGCGAGACGCTCACGTCGGAATTTATGGTCGCGGAGGCGTCGAACCGGGCCTGCGTGAAGCCGCCGGTTGCGTACCACAGGGTCGACGGGCTCGACAGCAAGCCGATCCTGCCGCCGATCGACCAACTGTGGTCGTGGTCGATTGAGAGCCTGGTCGCGGGGTCGGCCACCGAGAAGTCGCTGTTGATGTTGGAGAAGTCGTAGTCGCCGAACACGCCAATCAGCGCGTTCGGGCTGACCTGCAGGTCCCACCCGACGATCGCCGTGCCCAGCACACCGTCGCCGCCGATGCCGTTGAAGTGCAACCTGTCCCCGTCGTTCTCAACGGTCACGTCCTGAATGAAGGCACCTTCGCCCACGCCGGCGCCGATGTAGAAGCCGGTCCAGCTCGGCGGCACCACATAGGGCTGTGGAGCCGCTATGGTCGGTGGAGGCCGCCTGTCGATTCCATCGGCCGCGGCGTTGCTCGTTGTGACAGCTAGGGCGACCGCTACGCCCACCATTACCTTTTTCATACTGGGTTCCTGTGGTCTGGTACGCAGCACGCAAATGCCGCCTCGGGGCGGTACTTTCTCTCGTGACGCAGTTTTGCGAAGCGCGGCGCCAAACGATTGGCACAGGATTGGGCAGCGCTAGAGCCTCTTGCGTGCGGGAATGCCGGTGCAATTGCAAGCATGACGGCAGCACCCCTCCGCTTTTGATGTTAGAATGCAGCAACGCAGCCACTTCGCTATCTCATAACCGATAGAATTAAATATTGGAGATGCGGTGAAATAAAATATAATGATAATCAATAGCGTATGGTTTTCTTATCGTGGCGCGCAAGTTTGCGGGCCTGGCGGGCGCGTCAAAGCCCGCGTACGGCCCGGTACAGCGCTGCGAACGCGCGTCCGTCGATCAGCAGAAGCGCAGTGGCGATGATGAGGGCCCCGGCCAGGTCCGTTGTGCTCAGCCGCTCGCCCAGGAACAGGCCGCCGAGCATGATCGGCGTCAGCGGCATGATCAGTGTGACCAGCGATGCGTTGGTGGCTCCGGCCCGCTGCAGCACCGTGAAGTGGCACAGCGACGCCAATGCCGACCCCAGCACGCCCATACCCACGATGGCACCCAAGGCCCGCGCCGAGGGCACGGGCTGCTCCCAGGGCCGGTCGATCGCCAGCGCGAGGGGCGCGGCGACGAACATGGCGCCCAACATCTGCATGGCCGCGATCACGAACGGCGGATAGCTGCCGAGCCGCCGGCGCGCGAAGATGTTGGCGCACACATAGCAAAAGGGCGAGGCGATCAGCGCCAGGCGCGCGACCAGATCGGCCGAGGCTCCCGCCCGCACGTGGAGGCCCATCAGGACCACCACCCCGGCGATGCCCACCACAATGCCGGCGACCTTGCTCCAAGACAGCTTCTCGTCGTGTGTGAGCACGTGGGCAAGGAAAATTCCGAACAGCGGTGCGGTGGCGTTGAGGATGGCGGCCATCCCGCCAGTGGCGCGCGACTGCCCCCACACAATCAGTAGGAACGGCAGCACCGTGTTGAAAGCGGAGAAGCCGATGAACAGCCGCCACTCCGCCAGCGTCGCCGGTAGGCGGTAGCCGAGCGAGAGGACGATGAGAAGCAGCGCGGCGGCGGCCGGGATCGTGCGCAGTGCTGCCATGGTGAGCGCGGGCACCTCTGCCTGGACGAGGGCAATGAAGAAGTAGGAGCTGCCCCAGAGCATCGACTGGAGGGCGATGAGCCCCCATTCAACGGCACCCAGTCTGAGGGCCGCCCCGGCCGTCCCCGCTGAATTCTGCATCGGCTAATGCTGCGCTGGCAGCCGCGGCGCCGCAATGACAAAGCCAAGGACGCAGGGCCAAGGACGCAGGGCCCAAGGACGTAGGGCCCAAGGACGTAGGGCCAAGCACGCAGGGTTGCGTGCTTGGAGGTTGGGCCGAGTGACGGCGGCACCTGCAATCATTGGCCTGCAGCGCGTTGGGTGTGCGCTTGGCTGAGCCAACCTCCTACGCGGCCTTGCCGCATCCGGGGTGCGGCTTTGTCACGCGCTCCGTCGAGGCCGGGTACTTGGCCAGCATCGCCGCTGGGCGGGCGGGCCGACGCACCAGCTCGCCGCCGCAGTTTGGGCACCGCCCGCTGGGCAGGCGGGTGGCCGCGCAGTCGGCGCAGAAGGTGCACTCAAACGAGCAGATCAGGGCATCAGCCGCGTCGGGGGCCAGGTCCTTGTCGCAGCACTCGCAATTGGGCTTGAGCTTCAGGATCACCGTCGTTCCGCGCTTGGAGGCACCTGGAGGCACTTGGAGGCACTTGGAGTGTCCGGAGGCCAGAACGTTACTCGGCAACATCCCCATCGTCATCCTCGGATCTGAACCGGCCCGACATCCCGAGCCCCTCGATGGAGGTTTCGCCATCGATCTTGATGACGCGCCTCGGACCCTTGCCGGTCTCATCCGCGACGGCTTTGGCCAGCGATTCCGAGTGCGTTACGATCCAGATACGTGCCGACTGCGCGGCCCGCCCGATCAGCCGCGCCAGCGGCGGCAGCAGCGAGGAATGCAAGCTCCCCTCTGGCTCATTGAGGGCGATGAGCGACGGTAGCCGGTACCCCATCAGGGCGGCGAGGAGGCACAGGTATTTGAGCGTTCCATCGGAAAGTTCGTGTGCTGCCAACGGCCGCGGCATGTCTGGGAACTGCAGCTCAAAATGGCACCAGCTGCCCTCGTCTCCCGCATACAGGCGAGCGCCCGGAAAGGCATCATCGATGGCTCGCGCGACATCGACCATATCGCCGCGAATGACAGACAAGGTCGCGAGCACGGCCGCGAGATCGCGCCCATCTTCGGAGAGGGTTGGCGTGGTGATGGCGTGGCATGGCCGGCGGATGGGGGAGCCGGCGTCGGTGCGAAAGTCGTGGTAGAGGCGCCAGTCGAGCAACTCGCGGCGTACCGCTTCGAGCTCCGGGTAGCGGGCACCGTCGCGAAACGTCGCCAGCGCGGTCTCCGAAGGCAGCACAGCGTTGTTGTGCGCCTGGCGCTTGCCGTCCTCGCCGCGCAACGTGACCAGCGGTCCCTTCCGTTCCATCATAACAACGTCGCGCTGCCGGTGGCGAACGATGAGGCGCTCCTCCTTGATCAGGGGCTCTATTGTGAACGCGGCCTGCGTGGGTGCGCGAAGGCCGATCTCGACCGCATAGGAGTGCGGCAGGCCGACCTCAACGCCGTACGCCAGCTCTTCGAAATATCCTTTCAGAATGAGGCGCACCGGCTCGCCCTTCCGGCGCTTTCCGGCCCACAGGACCGATTCGATGCCGCCTTCCTCGGCGACGGCGCGCGTGAGCGTACCGTCGGCGGCGGCTCTGAAGAGACCGAGGGCCTTGTAGAGGTTGGTCTTGCCGACACCGTTGGCACCCACGAACATGGCGCAAGCCTCCACCGGCAGGTAGAGGTGGCGAACGGAGCGGTATCCCCGGATCGAGACGGCGGTGAGCGGCAAAGCAACCTCGCAACTCGGCCCCTCGCAAGGATGACGCGAAGCTCCGACATTGGTAGCGTCACAGCCAAGGGCGCTCAAGGAGAACCGGGCATGGACTTTGCGGAGCTTGTGAGCCGTTTCGCCACCGCGGCTGCATCCGGGGACGGCGACGCCCTGACTGAGCTGTTCACCCCCGATGGCACCTACGACGACTATTTCTTTGGCCCGAGCACGGGGCACGAGGCCATCAAGGCGATGCTGGCGCACTTCGCCGAGGGCGGGCGCAATTTTCGCTGGGAGTTCTTCGACCCGGTCCGTTCCGGAGATATCGGCTACGCCAGCTACCGCTTCAGTTTTGACTCCACGCTTCCGGCAGCCAAGGGTGCGCGTGTCGTCTTCGACGGCATCGGCCGCTTCGCCCTCGAGGGCGACCGCATCCGGCGCTACTCCGAAGTTTTCGACCGCGGCATGGCGCTGGCCCAGCAGGCGTTCGAGCCTGAGCGGCTGCGCAAGATCGCCCTCCGGTACGCCGACGCCCTGAAGGCGAGCCCAGAGTGGATGGACCACCTCTGAGAGCACGGGCAAGCGACGAGCGGCCATATCAACGTTTGCCCACGGCAACTCGCGGCCGGCGCCAGCGTTTATCCCGATGTTCCCTGCTTGCGCCGGAAAGCAATGCCGGGCCCGCACGGGCTCGGCGCGTGTGTCCAACTCAGGCGGCCTGCCATGCCCCTCGTCTTCCGTGACCGTCTTGCCGCTGCTGCCGTTGCCCTGGCGCTGGCGGGGGCTCAGGCGACGTCACAAGACGCCCAGCGCCAACCGCGCGCGACATCGCAGCCGCACCAGACGCCAGCGGGGTTGCCACTCTACAGCTCCGACGGCAGGAAGCTCGGCAAGGTGATCGCCACCGGCCTCGACAGTGACGACGAGCCGGTCCTGGTCGCGGAGATCGAACGGCCGCTGGGCATCGGGCCGCAGACGATCGCCATTCCGACCAATATGTTCGTGCCCCGCCGCGACCGCATCGAGCTGACCATCACCGAGGCGGAGGTCAACGCCAGGCTCGGCGGCACCGGCCGCTAGGGCCCGTCCGTAAACAACTGAGTCAGTGCTGCCACGGACGGCGCAGAAAGGCTTGACGGGGATTCACAGCGAGGAATCTGGCGGCATAGCGTCGGGGCATGATTCGCGCCGCGCAAGCCCGAGCCGCACGCAAGCGATATCGGCAGATCGCCCCCGT
>JAFMSC010000120.1 GCA_017353825.1 Hyphomicrobiaceae bacterium
CGGCCCGCGCGGCGCTGCCCGCGCCTGGCTGGGGGGCGAGGGCGCCGCCCGCGGCGGCGGCGGCTCGGATCGTTTCGGCTCCACCCCTTCCTCCTACGCCGACAAGTTCGCGCGCGTGGCCAGCAGCTAAGCCGATTTGCCATTCTCGCTCAGTCGGGTGGGGTCGAGGAGCGGGCTAGGCTGCGAATGATGCCGAAGCCTCCTCGACCCCCAACCATTGTGTGCGGCGGGCTTTCCCCAGTTGGAAGGTTCGCGTGTCAGGCGAGCGCCTTCCCGAGCGCCGATTGCGCCGCCTTGGAGGTTGGCTATCCCTCGGCCCCAGGTGCCCTCGCTCGGGTCCGGGTTGTAGTGTGCAGCTGTCGGGAGCGCCTAGGCGACCCGCCAGCGGTTCCGGGCTTTCGCGGCACATTCCGTGCCGGCGTCCCGTGCTCTTATGACCCCGCGAGCACGGGCGAACGGTCGCAGGAACCGGCACACGGTCCTCAGCGCACTCCGGCGTTGCTGCGAATCTCAACCTCCAGGCCGGATGCGCGCAGCTTCGCCACGGTCTCGTCCAGGTGCGCGCGGTCGCGCGTCTCGATCACCACCTCCAGAAGCGCACCTTTGGCCGGCAGCTCGGTGAACACGCGCTGGTGGTAGACCTCGACGATGTTAGCGCTCGCCTCGCCCAGCAGGTTCGCCACCTTTGCGAGCTGCCCAGGCCGGTCGGCCAAATCGATCGAAAGCTGGCTCAGGCGCCCCTCACGCGCCAGCTCGCGCGTCAACACACCGGCCAGCAGGCGCGTGTCGATGTTGCCGCCACTGAGGACGAGGCCCACATTGCGGCCCTTGCACCGGCCTTGTTGCGCGCATATGGCGGCGAGACCGGCTGCGCCCGCGCCTTCAACCACGGTCTTCTCGATGTTGATGAGCAGGCTCAGCGCATGCTCGATCTGGGCTTCGGTGACGAGCACGATGTCGTCAACCAGCGTCCCCACGATCTCCTGCGTGATCTGCCCCGGCGCCTTGACGGCGATGCCTTCGGCTAGCGTGTCGCCGCACATTGCCAGGCTCTCGCCCTTGATCGCGTTGTACATGGACGGATAGAGGGCCGCCTGCACCCCGATCACCTCGATGTCGGGCTTGAGCGCCTTGGCTGCGACGGCCATCCCCGAGATGAGCCCGCCGCCACCGATCGGCACCACCAGCACGTCGATCTCGGGCGCCGCACCGAGCATCTCAAGCGCCACCGTGCCTTGCCCAGCAATCACCAGCGCGTCGTCATAGGGGTGAATGAATGTGAGCCGCCGCTCGCGCCCGTAGTCGCGCGCGAATGCGGCGGCCTCCTCCACGGTCTCCCCGCGCAGAATCACCTCCGCGCCGTGCCGGCGCGTGTTCACCACCTTCACTGTTGGCGTGCTGACCGGCATCACGATGGTGGCGGGGATGGAGAGACGGCGCGCATGGTAGGCGACGCCCTGGGCATGGTTACCAGCGGACATGGCGATCACGCCCAGCCGGCGCTCCTCCTCCGACAGGGCGGACAGCCGGTTCAAGGCGCCGCGCTCCTTGAAGGACGCCGTGAACTGCAGGTTCTCGAACTTCAGCCACACCTTTGAGCCGAGTATCAGCGAGAGCGTGCGGCTCCACTCGCACTGGGTCTCGACGATGGCGCCGAGCAGGCGCCGGCGCGCCGCCTCGACCGCTCCGAGTGCAACCGGCAGGGGATGCGACAAGGTTGCCTCCTGTCAAACGCCCATGCCGCCAGGCGTCGCTGTCCCCCGGTCGTGGTCCAGGTCGTGGTCCCCGGTTGTGCAGGGCCGCCCGTTCCCTCCGCCGGCGAGCCGCGTGGAGCTCATATAGGCCGCGCGCGTGAGCAGGGGAACACCGACCCCTCCGATACCCCGGACAAATGCCGCGTTCAGCCCGCGCGCAGGTTGGGCCGACCATGGTGCAACCGACACTCCCACCCGCCCCACCGACCCGCCGAGACTTGTCCATCCTCTCCTTCCCAGCGAGCCGGAGGCGACCGCTGACCTTCAAGACTGTCCTGATCGCGGTGGCTGCGGCGGTTGCTGTGCTCGGCCCTGCGCCCATTGGCGTGCCCGCGGCGTGGGAGGGGCTGCTGCTCGCCTCGAGCTCTCCCGGCGTCTGGGGTTTTGAGCCGGCTCCTGACAACCGTGTCATCCTTGGTTAAGACTGGCACATAAACGGGCCAATCCAAAGGAGAGGTGACATGGCGAAGGTGGCTTGGATCGGGCTGGGCGTGATGGGCTACCCCATGGCCGGGCATATCCGCAAGAAGGGCGGCCACGATCTCACCATCTACAACCGCAACGCAGCCAAGGCCGAGGCCTGGGCCAAAGAGTTCGGCGGCAAGACGGCGCCCACCCCCGCGGAGGCCGCCAGGGACGCCGACTTCGTGTTCTGCTGCGTGGGCAACGACAACGACCTACGCGAGGTGACGCTGGCGGCCCATGGCGCGTTCAATTCGGTCCGCAAGGGTGCCGTATTCATCGACAACACCACGGCCTCTGCCAACATTGCGCGCGAGCTCTATGCGACGGCCAAGGCCAAGGGCTTCGACTTCCTCGACGCGCCCGTCTCAGGCGGTCAGGCCGGCGCCCAGAACGGCGTGCTGACCGTCATGGTTGGCGGCGATCAGGCGGTATTCGACCGCGCCCAGCCGGTGATCGCCAATTATGCTCGCATGGTCACGCTGATCGGCCCCGCCGGCGCCGGCCAGCTCACTAAGATGGTGAACCAGATCTGCATCGCCGGCCTCGTGCAGGCCCTCTCCGAGGGCATCCACTTCGCCCAGAAGTCCGGCCTCGACCTACAGAAGGTGATGGACACCATCTCCAAAGGCGCCGCCCAGTCCTGGCAGATGGAGAACCGCTGGAAGACCATGTCGGAAGGCAAGTTCGATTTCGGCTTCGCCGTCGATTGGATGCGCAAGGACCTCGACATCTGCCAGAACGAGGCCAAGCGTAACGGCGCCAGCCTGCCGGTCACGACAATCGTCGACGGCTACTACGCCGAAGTGCAGAAGATGGGCGGCAGCCGCTGGGACACGTCCAGTTTGATTGCAAGGCTGAATAAGAGATAGGGCTGTATCCTAGGGCGGATAAGCGAAGCGTCATCCGCCACGTTACGGGCGATGGGTGGATGACCGGCTTCGCGCTAACCTTATCCGCCTACCACCACTGACGCTTATTCGCCACCCCTCGCACGTTGCGCAGCGCTTCGGGCGTGTCCACGTCGACTAAGGGGGCCTCGCTGCCGAAGTCGAGCTCCAACACCCGCTTCCAGTGCGTCGCAATGAGCCGCTTGGCGCCGGCATCGCCTTCAAGTTGCAGCAGCTCCGGGAAATAGCGGCGCGGCCAGAGCACAGGGTTGCCCTGCCTGCCCTCGTGCACGGGCACGACGATGGCGTCCCGCGCCGCCGCGAAGGCGTCGACCAGTGTTCCGAGATGCTCCGACGTGATGCGCGGCATATCGCCAAGCAGAACGAGGGCGCCCTCGCACTCTGCGGGCAGCGCCCGGATGCCGGCCTTGAGCGAGCTCGCGAGGCCAGTCGCGTAGTCGGGGTTGGCGACGAGAATCACGCCGAGCCCGGACAGTGCGGCGGCCACGTCGCCAGCGTGATGGCCGGTCACCACCAGCACCGGCCGTGCCTTGCTCCCCAACGCAGACTCCGCCACGCAGCGCACCATCGGTTTACCGCCGATCTCCGCGAGCAGCTTGTTCTGCGCCCCCATGCGCGTGGAGCGGCCGGCCGCGAGCACGACCGCGGCGACACGGACCGCGGCCCGCGAAGCGCTCCTGTTCTCCTCGCCGGCCTGCATCGGGGCGCAACTCACGACTTGGTCACGCCGAAGCTGCCTTCGCTCACAAGCTGCCGCAAGGCAAGCCGGTCCGAGGGCGCCTCGCGCGCCTGCAGCGTCTCGGGCAGGATCGACTTGTCGCCCCGTCTGCCAATGGCGATGGCGCACTCCACACGATAGCCCTCGGGCACACCGAGCTCCGCGACCGCCCGTTCCCTGTCGAAACCCGCCATGCCGTGCGCCGCCCAGCCCGAGGCCGCCGCCTGCAGCGCTAGATATCCCCACGCCGCGCCGGCGTCCAGCGAATGGCTCCAGGACGGCACCTCCTTGTCGGCACCGCGCGGCAAGAGCGTCATCTTCGACACCAGGATCAGTAGCGCGGAAGCGTTCTTGGCCCACGACTGGTTGTACTCGGTGAGCAGGCCGAGCAGCCGCGGCCAGTGCTCGGTATCACGGCGCGCGTAGACGAAGCGCCAGGGCTGGGAGTTGTAGGACGAGGGCGCCCAGCGCGCGGCCTCCAGGATGGTCAGGAGATCGTATTCGGAGATCGGCGCGCCGGTGAACGCCCTGGGCGACCATCGCTCCAGGAAGAGGGGATCAATGGAATAGTCTGTGCTCCGTGAATTGGCTGTGGTCATGGAACTCGTTCTCCGCCGCTTGCCGGCCCACGCTTGCCGGCGGCCTCCGCCGCCCGGGCATCCTGGCCTGCAAGTTACCGGCAACCGCACAGTGCCGGAAGTCCTCCGGCCGGCGCATGTGTCCACGGCGCACGGGCCATTCTAACGATAGGCTGCAGCCCACTAGCGAGCGAACGGGGAGTGGGGAGTGGGCGGTCGCGAACCCCCCGACGCCTCATTTCCTATTCGCTCTTGCCCTCAGCGCCGCTACCAGCTGCCGCCAGCCAGTCCTTGCTCCGCATCTGCATGAGCCCCCGATAGTCAAGCACGGGCAGACTCATTTGGACGGTGACCGGCGCCGGCTGGGCCCGGCCCTGCAGCCGATCCAGGAGCGAAGGCTCGGCCGGCGCCGCGACGTTGAGCTTGAGGCGGAAGGTGTAGTCACCCGCTCCCTGTACGAGCCTCTTGCTCGGATCGGACCGCGCCTCCGGCGGAGGGCTTGTGACGGGATAGAAGCGCACGGTCTCCGAGAACACGGTGCGTCCGAGGATCGTCATGGGCACGAACTGGCGCGAGCTCGGGTTCGCCTGCATCTTCGGGTGCTCGCCCACGTAGGCGCTGTAGAAGCGCTGGGTGACATTGGTCTTCGGGTTGTTCACGTCAAGCTCCATGGAAACCACGGTGCCGCTGCGTGCGCCGCCATTGGCGATGCTTACGGGAACGGTGAAGTTCTCGCCCTGACCGTCCATGTCATAAATGAACACCGGAGGCAGATAGACCTCCAGTTGCGCCCCCTGCAGCGTCGAGACGTACACGCTCACGCACGAGGCGGCCACCGCCACCGCCGAGAACGCCGTCGCCAGCCAACCCCCTTGCGCCGACTGCTTCACGACCTCGACGGCGTTCCTAATGGGACCAGGCTGATCCCTGCTGCGCTCTATCTGCTGCTGTATGGCGGCCATGGTCACCCCTCCAACGCAAGACCTTACGCATCCCTGCTCACAGATACATAGAGCCGGTTTTGGGCCGTGAGAAGGCGGACATTCGGAAGGCGTTGTGTGATCCGTCAGAGCGCGTCGATCGCGCCGAGAACGGTGATCAGTTCCTCGGCCGTGAGCCCACCGTGATGGCCGTTGAATGTGTTGACCAGCACGCCCGGCTCGCGCCACCAGACGAAATGGCCGAGCCGGGGAAGGATGAGGATGTCCCCAAGCCGCCGGCGCAGCTCCTCGCACACAGGCTGTGGCCCGAACAGTCCCTCCTTGAGCGCTGCGTTCACCGTCATCACCACCGCCTTCTCGCCAAGCTCCCGGCCCAGCAGCGCCAGCGCCTCCTCCCTGTACTCCGGACGCATATGCAGGAAAACGTCGCGTGGCGATCCGTTGGGGTAGATGCGGTTGCCGGTTGGGCTGACGGCGAGCCATTCGGGCAGCTCCGGCAACCGCTCGTTGAGACACACGGTTTCGCGCGCGTCCGTGAACACGTGGCCGTGGTCGGCCGTGAACAGGTAAAGTGTGTCTGGGCTGTCCACGTCCTGGAATACATCGTCGAACGTGCGCCAGAAGCTGGCGATCTCGGCGGCGTGGTGCGGCGTGCCGGGGCCGTAGCCGTGGGCAATGGTATCGATCGCGGCCCAGTAGAAGCCGAGCAGAGCCTTGCCGTCGTTGCTCTTGAGTGCGTCCTTCAGCTGCACCAGCGCCTCGGCCAGGGTCGAGTGGCGCACGATCTCGGCGCCGACCGTGGCGATCCGGTTAAACGCGGAATCCGCGTAGGCGCGGTGGGCGAACTGGATCGACGGCACGCCCTGCCGCGCCAGTCGCTGGTGCACGGTCTCGTGCGCGGCGAGCAACGCGTCCGGATCGTAGCCCCGCGCCAGGCAGGCATCACCCACGCGGTTCCCGAGCGGCGAGAAGGCGAGCGACTGGATCACCTCGCCGTAGGCGGGAATGTAGATGTTCCACTCGTAGAGGGCATGCACGGCCGGCAGCACGCCCAGATTCAGCGTGGCCACCGAAGCCGCGGTCGTCGACGGGAACAGCGCGGAGAGCGGGGTCAGCGTGCCCTCCTTGGCGAGGCGGGCCGTGGTGCGGAATCGGCGACGGTATTGCTGCCAGAACTCCCAGCCGAACGAATCGACGAAGAACAACACCACCTTCTTCGGCGTCGGATACGCGCCGCCGAAGCAGTCCGGCGCCAGCAGCGGCCCGCGCTGGCTGCCCGTGAGCAGGAACTCGATGGTGTCGGGGATATTGCCGAAGCTGTAGTCGACATGGAGCGGCCTGAGGAGCCCATCGGCGAGCGGCTTGAAGCGTGCCAACGGGGTCTCGTTGATCATCTCGGCCTCGTCGAAGTCGGCTCAGCTGTGGCCTTGGCGCCGGGCAAGGAAGGCCAGCCGCTCCAACAGGTGCACGTCCTGTTCATTCTTGAGGAGCGCGCCAGCGAGCGGCGGGATCAGCTTCCTCGGGTCGGTCTCGCGCAGCGTCTCGGGCCCAATATCCTCGTTCAAGAGCAGCTTGATCCAGTCCAGCAGCTCCGAGGTGGAGGGCTTCTTCTTGATGCCCGGCACTTCGCGTAGGTCGTAAAAGACCTTGAGCGCCTCCGTCACCAGGCGACCCTTCAGGTTTGGGAAGTGTACCTCCACGATGGCACGCATGGTGTCGGCGTCTGGGAACTTGATGTAGTGAAAGAAGCAGCGGCGCAGGAAGGCGTCCGGCAGCTCCTTCTCGTTGTTGGACGTGATGATCACCACCGGCCGGTGCTGCGCGTTGATGGTTTCGCCCGTCTCGTAGACGTAGAACTCCATGCGGTCGAGCTCCTGCAAGAGGTCATTGGGGAACTCGATGTCGGCCTTGTCGATCTCGTCGATCAGAAGCACCGGGCGCGCCTCGTGAGTGAACGCTTCCCACAGCTTGCCCTTGCGGATGTAGTTGCGGATATCGCCCACGCGCGGGTCGCCCAGCTGGCTGTCGCGCAGGCGGCTGACCGCGTCGTACTCGTAGAGGCCCTGAAGCGCCTTGGTGGTGGATTTGATGTGCCACTCGATCAGCGGTGCGCCGATCGCCTTGGCCACCTCGATGGCGAGCACCGTCTTGCCGGTCCCCGGCTCTCCCTTGACGAGCAGCGGCCGCTCAAGCGTGATGGCCGCATTGACAGCGACCTTAAGGTCGTCAGTGGCAACGTAGTCCTTGGTCCCGTCAAAGCGCATGGATTGAGCCCACCGGCCTCCCCGATTGAACGCCGCGCAACTCTAGGAAATGCGCCCCGCCCCAGCAAGCACGCCCCCTGCGGCGATAGGCGTCAGACCCATCGGGCGCGCCTCCGGGTCCCACCCCATGCACCGATGCCTGGCACCGATGCCTGGCACCAATGCCTGGTTTGGGGGCGATGACGTACCCGGGCATACGATCGGACCGGTCCGTACTACGTCCATGCCCACCGCAGGCTGCCGGGCAGCTCGGCGCAGCTGAAATCCACGTGAAGCACGCGCCGATGGCCTGGTCGCGACGCGCGCTGCGAAGCATGAATGGTCAGTCCGCGCATGGCGACGACATCGCCGACTCTGGCGCAGCAAACGCGGATGGGTCCGTTCTCGACGTGACGCTGGACCTGCAGCACCGGCACGCGGCCGAGACGAAACGAGCCGCGCAGCGCCAGCAGGGGGCCGTTGTCGAGCCCGCAGTCATCCAGGTGGAGCCTCAGTGAGATGATGTTGCGCAGGATCTCTTCCGGCGGCTCCACGTGATAGACGCCGGCCTTCATGCTCCACGGCCCGAAGCCCGGCATCTCCACCCGATCAGCAACCGCGATGGTCCGATCCTGATGCCAGGGCACCGCCCAGTTGGCGTCTGGCCTCTTGTCGAAATATAGGACGCGAACCGCGCGTGCCGGCGCACCCATGAGGCCGGCTGCGATCTTGGCAAGAGGCCGGCCCAAGCCCACGACGTCGGAAACCTCCCGGCAAGGTCCGAAGCCCCGGGAGCCGGGCCGGCAGCCATAGGAAAACCCCGGCAGATCGCGTAAGGCGGAGAGATACGCCGACGGGACGGCCCCGTCGCAAACCGAAATGCCGTCGGTGGCAAAATCGTCCGCGACCATGCCAATCTCTACGGGTCGTCCCCATTGCAGAGGCTCTGCAAGACACGCATGGGGCCGCTCCCGGAGGGTCTGACGCCTGCAGACACCTACCTAAGCCGCCACGTCCTTGGCGATCTCCTCGGTCATCTTCTTGGCGTCGCCGAGGAGCATCATGGTGTTGTCGCGGTAAAAAAGCGGGTTGTCGATGCCGGCATAGCCCGACGCCAGCGACCGCTTGTTGAACATCACCGTGCCCGCCTTCCACACCTGCAGCACCGGCATGCCGTAGATGGGGGAGCCCTTATCCTCCTCGGCAGCGGGGTTGGTCACGTCGTTGGCACCGATCACGTAGGCAACGTCGGCCTGCGAGAACTCGTTGTTGATGTCCTCCAGCTCGAACACCTCGTCGTAGGGCACATTGGCCTCGGCCAGCAGCACGTTCATGTGGCCTGGCATGCGGCCCGCCACCGGGTGAATGGCGTACTTCACCTCCACGCCCGCCTTCTTGAGCTGGTCGGCCATCTCGCGCAACGCGTGCTGCGCCTGCGCCACCGCCATGCCGTAACCCGGTACGATGATGACCTTGCCGGAGTTCTTGAGCAGGAACGCCGCGTCCTCGGCCGAGCCTAGCTTGACGGGCTTCTGTTCGGCGTCACTCGCCGCCGCCGTCTCGCCGCCGAAACCGCCCAGGATCACCGACAGAAACGAGCGGTTCATGCCTCGGCACATGATATAGGACAGGATGGCGCCCGAGGAGCCCACCAGGGCGCCCGTGATAATGAGCGCCACGTTGCCCAGCGTGAAACCGATGCCCGCAGCGGCCCAACCCGAGTAGGAGTTGAGCATCGAGATCACCACCGGCATGTCGGCCCCGCCGATGGGGATGATGATAAGCCCTCCAAACGCCAGGGCCACGATGGTAATGGCCCAGAACAGCGCCGGCGCACCACCCGACTGGCAGAACGAATAGATCAGCACCGCCAGCAGCACCGCCAGCGCAATATTGATGAGATGCCGCGCCGGCAGCATGATCGGCTTGCCCGACATGCGCCCTGAAAGCTTGGCGAACGCGATCACCGAGCCCGTGAAGGTGATCGCGCCGATGGCAACGCCGAGCGACATCTCCAAGAGGCTCGCGCCGTGGATGTCGCCCGGATGGCCGATGCCGAACGCCTCGGGAGCATGCAGCGCGCCCGCCGCCACGAACACGGCTGCCAGGCCGACGAGCGAGTGGAACGCCGCCACCAGCTCGGGCATCGACGTCATGGGAA
>JAFMSC010000466.1 GCA_017353825.1 Hyphomicrobiaceae bacterium
ATGATGTCGGCGCCCCGCGCACGGGCGGCGGCCTTCAGGCGGTTCACCTCGGCAAACACGTAAGGCGGCAGACGCTTGACGCGATGGAACTCTTGGATCACGGCACTCACCGGCAAACGGGGGGCAACAGGACGAGAGGGTCGAGCGAACGGCGCTCGAATGGCAGATGGCTGTCGGCGGCCTATTTGGCGGCCGGCTCCGCGGCCTTGGCGGCCTCAATCTCCTTGGCGGTCTCGGCTTGGTGCGTCTGTCCCTTCTCAAGCATTTGGCTCATGGTCTTCGCCTGCTCCTCTTTGCTCAGGAGCTTCTCAGGCAGCTTCGAAATGCTGGGTAGATCAGCCAGAGACAGCGTCTCCGAGCAGCCGAGCAACGCTAAGCCTGCAGCACCCGACGCAACCAAGGCGAACCTAAGTCTGCAACGTGGCGCCATCAGCCCCTCCGTCCGCCCCAACGGGCGGCGCGCAGCAAAACTCCAGCATCAACCTTGCCGCCGCGCTGTCCTTTACCGTCTGCAAACACAACCGGTAACAGATTCTCCCGGTCCTTGACATGGGGACTTAAGCTTTTTTTGCTGCATGGCAGCATCGTGCCAGTATGTCCCGATTCTGTTTGATGCTGCTGGCCGTTGCCACCAAGTATTGTTCGACATCGCAATGGCACACCGGCAGCGGCCTTTCGGCGCCTATCCCGTCCGATCCACCTGGCGAGACCGATCATGCAGAGGCACGCCAACGAAGACAACAAGGCCCTTCCAGCGGCACCCGTACCCACCGACCTCGGTGCCTTCCGGATCGCCGATCCTGAGGCCTTCGGCCGCAACATCGTTCGCATGATGGAAGAGGGCACCAGGGCCCTCAATGGCCTCCTGGACCCGAAGAGGGGCGTTTCCGCGCCGTCCGTCGTCGATTGGACCGAGGCCGTCAGACTGTTCTCCGCCGTGGCCGAGCCCTGGCTGGCGGAGCCGGCGAAACTGGTAGAGGCGCAAGGAGAACTGTTTGCCGGCTACATGCAGCTGATGGCGAATGTATCGCAACGGGCGCTCGGCGCGGAGGTCACGCCGGTGGTGCAACCCGATACCGGCGACAACCGCTTCAGCGACCCGGACTGGAGCCGCAACCCCTACTTCGACTTCTGGAAGCAGGCCTACCTCATCACCGCCCGCTGGCTCGAGGCCATGCTGGCCAGGACCACCGGTCTCGACGACGCCACTCGCCAGCGTGCCAGCTTCTTCCTGAAGCAGATCGTCACCGCCTTCTCCCCCTCCAACTTCCCACTCACCAACCCCGTGGTGCTGCGGGAGACGGCGGCGTCGAGCGCCGAGAACCTGGTGCAGGGCATGGTCAACCTCGTGCACGACGTGGAGCGGTCGGGCCCGGTGCTCAACATCAGCCAGACCGACGTGGAGGCGTTCGAGGTGGGCCGCAATGTGGCCACTGCCCCTGGCAAGGTCATCTTCCAGAACGAGGTGATGCAGCTCATCCAGTATAAGCCGACCACGGAGAAAGTGCACGCGCGGCCGCTGCTGATCGTGCCGCCCTGGATCAACAAGTTCTACATCCTCGATCTAGGCCCTGAGAAATCCTTCATCCGCTTCATCGTGTCGAAGGGTTTCACCGTGTTCGTGGTGAGCTGGGTCAACCCGGACGCGCGCCTCGCCACCAAGACCTTCGAGGATTACATGCGCGAGGGCATCCTCGTCGCCGCCGACGCGGTCAAACGTGAGACCGCAGCGGACAAGGTCAACGTGATCGGCTATTGCGTGGGAGGCACGCTGCTTGGGACCACGCTCGCCTACCTCGCCGCGCGCGAGGAGGAGCCGTTCTCCTCCGCCACCTTCTTCGCCGCGCAGGTGGACTTCACCAACGCCGGCGACCTCATGGTGTTCATTGACGACGCCCAGCTCAAGGCGCTGGAGGAAATGATGGCCGAGCGTGGGTACCTGGAGGCCGGGCGCATGGCCGCCGTCTTCAACCTGCTGCGGCCGAAGGACCTGATCTGGCCGTACGTTGTCAACAACTACCTCCTCGGCAAGAAGCCGCTCCCCTTCGACCTGCTGTTCTGGAATCAGGACTCCACGCGCCTGCCGGCCGCCAACCACAACTTCTATCTGCGCGCGTTCTACCAGGAGAACAAGCTCGCGCGCGGGCAGATGACAATCGGCAACGTCAAGCTAGATCTCAGCGCCGTGAAGCTGCCGATCTACGACCTGTGTGCCAAGGAGGACCACATCGCCCCCGCCAAATCGGTGTTCATCGGCTCGCGCCTGTTCGGCGGGCCTGTCACCTACGTGCTGGCCGGGTCCGGACACATCGCTGGGGTCATCAACCCGCCGAGCAGGGCGAAGTACCAGTATTGGACCAACGACAAGCGCGCCGCCACGCTGGAGGCCTGGATTGAGGGCGCCAAGGAGCACCCAGGCTCCTGGTGGCCGCATTACGCCGAGTGGCTCGCCCAATACTCAGGCGATCTGGTCCCTGCACGCGAGCCCGGCGCCAGGCTCGGCGTGATCGAGGATGCTCCTGGAACCTACGTGAAGGTGAAGGCCTGACGCGGACTGCTTCCCGAGAGGGTTCGGATGTCGGGCTTCGGCCACCGAAATCTGATGCCCGACTGCCGCCCAGTCGGCGACCGGCGGCGATCCGCCGTCCCCATAAGGGACAGCGTGAAAGGCGTCTTCTTGGTCCCCCATCCTCGACCAAGAGCGCGGAGCGCAGACGGAGCACAATACGCGCAGGTTCGGCAACGGCCAGAAATGGCGCTCCGGGTGCGAAGCACGCATAGGCTTCGTCAAGCGCGGGCATGGATTGACACGCTTGCCGCTAGCGGGGCGAAGTGGTGCCGCGCCGGGTCGGGCTGGGCGTGATCGCCGACAACCTCGTCAACATCGGCCGAGCGTTGCACAGGCGCGCGGCTTGAGCCAACCAACAATCGCAGCAACGTCTCCAATGTTCGCGCTCGGCTGCCCGCACGCTTCTGGGAAGAACGCGCATTTTGCGCCGGGAAGCAGCTAGGGCTCGGCCGCCGCGGAGGAGCCGCTATCCTCCACCACCACGTCCAGGCCCCCGGTCGAGCGCAGCATGTGCACGGAGCATGTGCGGCCGTGACGGCGCACCGTGAAGTCCGCCCTGCCTCCACCCAGGGTCAGGTTACGTAGCGTAATCTCGCCTATGGAGTTGGGCAGCGACGGGCGCGACAGGCGAACCCGGGGCCCGCTCGCGTCGAACGTCAGGCCCAGCAGGCTCTGCACCAGCAGGAACGGTGCGCCCGCCGCCCAAGCCTGGGGCGAGCACGCAGCCG
>JAFMSC010000467.1 GCA_017353825.1 Hyphomicrobiaceae bacterium
CGGCATACTGGCGAGGCTGCTGCCGCGGCTGGAGGCGGCCCCGGACTGGCAGGTGGCGACCCTGGAGGGACTCGTGCAGGCCTTCTGCGAGGCCGAGGGCGCCAAGCTGGGGGCGGTGGCGCAGCCGCTCAGGGCCGCGCTGACGGGCAAGGCGGTATCGCCGCCGGTCTTCGACGTGATGGCCGCGCTGGGCCGCCAGGAGGCGCTGGCGCGCGTCCGGGACCAGGCGTCGTAGCGTCGGCGGTAGCCCCACAACAAAGCTGCCGGCAGCTGCCCAAAGGGGCGGCCAGGGGCTACAAGAAGTTGATGGTCCAACTTCGCCCTTTGCATATCTTGCCGCACTGCAAAATGTATACTAGGCACATGACCTGCCCAACCCTTTCCCAGGCCTGCCTCACGGTGCGCCATTGACCGCAGGCACCTGGGACCTCAGGTGCAGACAAAGGACGAGCCCATGACTTCCGAGGATACTGACGCCGGCAAGCACGCAACGCTGTCTCTCGGCAGCAATCGACAGGTGGAGCTGCCGGTGCGGTCGGGGACCATCGGGCCCGACGTGATCGACGTGGGTCGGCTCTACAACCGGACGCACTGCTTCACCTACGACCCGGGCTTCACGTCCACAGCCAACTGCTCCTCGCGGATCACCTACATCGACGGCGACGAGGGCATCCTGCTCTACCGCGGCTACCCCATCGAGCAGTTGGCGCAGTCGTCGAACTTCGTTGAGGTCTGTTATCTCCTGCTCAACGGCGAGCTGCCGACGCAGGCGGAATACGACGCGTTCCGTAACACCATCACGCGCCACACCATGGTGCACGAGCAGATGACGCGCTTCTTCACCGGCTTCCGCCGCGACGCGCATCCGATGGCGGTGATGTGCGGCTCGGTGGGAGCGCTCAGCGCCTTCTATCACGATTCCACCGACATTAATGATGCTTACCAGCGCGTGGTGGCGAGCCATCGCCTGGTGGCGAAGATGCCGACGCTGGCAGCCATGGCCTATAAGTATTCGATCGGCCAGCCGTTCATCTATCCGCGCAACGACCTCGACTACACCTCCAACTTCCTGCAGATGTGCTTCGCGGTGCCGTGCGAACCGTACGTGGTGAACCCGATTGTCGCACGCGCGCTCGACCGCATCCTGATCCTGCACGCCGATCACGAGCAGAACGCCTCCACCTCCACGGTACGCCTCGCCGGGTCCTCCGGCGCCAACCCATTTGCTTGCATCGCGGCGGGCATCGCCTGCCTGTGGGGGCCGGCGCACGGCGGCGCCAACGAGGCCGCGCTCAGGATGCTGGAAGAGATCGGCACCATGGACCGCGTGCAGGAGTACGTGGACCGGGCCAAGGACCCCAACTCCGAATTCCGTCTCATGGGCTTCGGCCACCGCGTTTACAAGAACTACGATCCGCGCGCCAAGGTGATGCAGCAGACCTGCTACGAGGTGCTGAACGCCCTGAACATCAAGAACCAGCAGATCTTCGACGTGGCCAAGAAGCTGGAGGAGATCGCGCTGTCGGATTCGTACTTCATCGAGAAGAAGCTCTACCCCAACATCGACTTCTATTCGGGCATCACGCTCAGGGCCATAGGCTTCCCCCTGTCCATGTTCACGGTGCTGTTTGCGGTGGCGCGCACGGTGGGCTGGATCTCGCAGTGGAAGGAGATGATCGAGGACCCCGAGCAGAAGATCGGCCGGCCGCGCCAGCTCTATATCGGCCGCACCGAGCGTCCGTACGTACCCATCGCGCAGCGGGGGTGAACGAGCCGAGTAGCGAGCCGGCGAGCGGTGAAGGGCCAGAGTGTGGAGTTGCCGCCCGAACTGCGGAAGTTGGGCTAGCTTCGCAGACGCCGGCGGCAACGCCTGGAACCGCCTCCGCGCGGAGACCATCACGCCGCGCCTGGCGGCGGCCGTCACCTGATACAGCTCAGAGTTGAAAATCCATCCCGCCGTGAGCGGAGGAACCTATCCAACTGCCGCTTTTAGGGTCACCGCGCTGGGCTCACATCCCCTGGATCATGGAGCTCAAACCGAGAAGGTCGGGTTAGGTGCGCCGGGATCACGCCTTACGGCCGTTCTCCGCGTAGTCGAGGACGATGTCCGCGGCCGCCTCGCTCGGGGTGTGGCCGGCGACCTGAAGGGCAGCGGGGATGCCGGCCAATGCCGCGCGCTGCGTGGCGCGCTCGGGGGTGTCGGCGAGCAGCGGCGCCAGGGCGTCGGCGAGGTTGGCGGGGGTGCAGCGCTCCTGGATGAACTCGGGGTATACGTTGGCGCCCAGCACCAGGTTCGGCAGCACGACCGATGGTGCCTTGATGAGGCGCGTGGCGATGGCGGCGATGATCGGGTCGGCCTTGTAGGCGACCACCGTGGGCACGCCGGCCAGCGCCAGCTCCAGCGTGACGGTTCCAGAGGCGGCGAGCGCGGCGGTGGCGAGCTTGAAGGCGCGGAATTTGTCCTCCTCGCCCTCGACAAGGTGCGGACGCAGCGGCCACGCGGGCACGTGCTGCTCGACAAGCGCGCGCACCCAGGGTACGGCGGGCAGAACGACCTCGAAGTCGAGGCCGTGGCTGTGGAGCTTCTTGAGCGCCTGGCCGAAGGGCTGCATCAGCCGTGTCACCTCGGAGGTGCGGCTGCCGGGCAGCACAACCAACACGGGACGGCCGGGTGGCAGGCCGAGGCGCTGGGCGAGCGGTGCCGGATCGAGCGCGGCCAGCCAGGGGTGGCGCTCGATGAGCGGATGGCCGACGAAGCTGCAGGGCGGACCGCCCAGGCGCTCGTGCACCGCGGGCTCGAACGGCCACAGGGCCAGCACGTGATCCACGTAGGGCCGCATCCGGCGTGCACGGCCGGGACGCCAGGCCCACACGCTGGGCGAGACGTAGTCGATGATCGGGATATCCGGCCGGCGGCGGCGGATGCGGCGGGCTATGGGGTGGGTGAACTCGGGGCTGTCGATCAGCACGACCGCGCTCGGTTCCGCGGCGATGGCCGACCTCGCGGTGCTGGCGATGCGCTTCAGGATGAGCGGCAGGCGCCCAAGGATGGCGCCGAGGCCCATCACGGCCACGTCCTCCAACGGGAACTGCGAGACGAGGCCGTGCGCGGCCATCGCCCCGCCGCCGACGCCAAGGTAGCGGATGCGCCCGCGCCGGGTGGCGTTGAGGGCCTCCATCAGCTTGCCGCCGAGGGTGTCGCCGGAATGCTCGCCGGCCACCACGAACAGGCGCAGGTCCTGGCCGCGCGCAGAGACGTGGCGCTCCCGTGCCGGACCGGGTGCCGTGCCCGTCATG
>JAFMSC010000468.1 GCA_017353825.1 Hyphomicrobiaceae bacterium
TTCATGGCCTTGGGCCCATCGCCGCCGAACAGCCCCTTGAGCGCCCCCTGCACGTCGCGCGAGCGCAGCTTCTTGCCGATCTGGTTGATGGCGTCGCTGAGCCCCTCCTGCCCGCTGATCCCAAATTTAGGTCGCTCCAGCGGTCCGATGACCGTGATCGGCAGTTCAATGGTGCCGATCTTGATGGTCGCGCCCTCGTCGGCCTCGCCGCCCGTGATCTTGGTGTGGAGCGTGTAGTTGATGCGGCGAGGACCGAGCTCAATCTGGCCTTCGCCCCTCACCTCAAGGTGCGCGCTGTCGAGCTTCAGATCTTGCGACTTGGCGACGCCGTTGGTGATCTGGAAGGTGCTTGCCAGCGCGCTGAAGGGCGTGCGGTCCTCTCGACGCGGCGCCAGACCCCCGAGCTGGCCGCGCTGCAGCGCCCGCATGCTCCTGTCGATGTCGATCCCCGTCACCGCGCCCTCGGCCACGCTCACCTTAACCTGGCCCTGCAGCGTCTCCACGATCTGTCGTTCCGAGGCGCCTTGCGCGCCAAGGTCGAGCGCGACGGCGCCGCGGCCGTCGAGCCAGCCAACGCCCGCCGTGTCCTTGAGCAGTGGCAGGAGGGCCACGTCGGCGAGTTTCAGGCGGGCGGAGACGGCCGGCACCGGGCCCCTGATGTCGAGCGTGAGCTCCCCCTGGCCGCGGCCGCCGTACAGTTGGGCCTCGCGCGCCGCCAGCTCCACGACGCCCGCATCGGCCTTCACGCCGAACGTGACGGGCCCGATCTTGAGGTTCTTGTAGTCGAGGCGCTGCAGCGCAAGCACGCCCTCGGCGGCGATGGCGCCGCTCCAAGCCAGCTTGCCCGCGTAGGAAAGCTCCAGCGGCGCCCCGGAGAGCGTTAGCCTGACATGCTGCGAGCGCCGATCGTCTATCGGCGCCGCAACCGTGGCCGCGGAGAAGTGGAACGTCTCACCATGCCAGCCGAAGGTGCCGTCCATGGTCACGGCGCCGGCCGCCGCCTCGGCCGCCAAGTCGACATTGAGCGCCCCGATCTCGTAGGTCGTACCCGCGCGCTCATCGCGGTAGCGCACCGTGCCATCGACGAGACGCACGGCCCAGGGGCGAGGTTGGCGGGGTTGCGTGGGCGTTATGGATAGGGATGCGACAGGGCTCTTGGGCCTCATCACGGAGCTCAAGCGCTCGGTCAGGTCGCTCGCCTCGGCAGATGGCAGCGCCTGGTCGGCCGGCGGCACCTCGGGGCGCGGCCGGGGAGCGGCGGTTTCCCAGCTGCGGCGACCTTGCGGGTCGATGGCCAGCTCGATGGTCGGCCGCTGCAGCGTGACGCGCTCAAGGCGCGGCCGGCGCGAGACGAGGGACCATAGGCTCGTCTCCACGTCGATCGACGGCGCGGTCAGGGTTGGCGCGCCGGTCATGCCGTCGGGGGGCAGCAGGTTCACGTCGCTGAAGGCGACGACAACCCGCGGAAACAGCGCCACCGACATCGGGCCGGTCACCGTGAGGGTGCGCCCGGTGCGCGATTTGACCTCGGCTGCGAGGCGGTCGCGCACGGCCTCGACCGGCGGCGCGACCAGCACAAAGGCGCCAGCTCCCAAGCCCAGGCATAGCAGGCCCAGCGCGCAGGAGCCCACGGCCGCACGCCATCGCCACCTTCGGCGACGGCCGCGGTCCTGGCGGTGCGAGAGTGGGCCGCGCCTGGCGTGCATCGCTCCCTCCGAGGGCGCCCGACCGCTCAGATCCCCGAATCAGGCTTGGTCCGGCGCAGTGCTTCGAGTGTAGGCCAAGCTCGCGGCCAAATTGAGGGACCTGCGCGTCGGGTGTGGCAAATCCGCGGGCGAGGTGTGGGTGCGCTGTGAGCGCGCATCTCGCCTGCGCGACGCTTTGGTGCACTGCAGCGCCAGCCGTGCCACGATAAACGAGAGTTGAGTGAATGCTGCACGACAGCGCAGCCAGGAGCAGGCAGGACATGCTGGCCAAGACCAAGACCGACGGCGAAGCCCTGGTCTACCCTTACCCCGAGCCTCCATCCTCGGGCTCTGTCCTGGAGGTGGCGCCGGGCATCCTGTGGGCGCGCATCCCGCTCCCGTTCCGGCTCGACCACATCAACGTCTACCTCATCGAGGACGGCGCCGGCTGGGCGGTCCTGGACACTGGCATCGGCAACGACGCCACGCGCGCGTTGTGGGAGGCGATGGCGCAGGGGCCGCTCGCTGGCCGCGCCTTCACCCGCCTGATCGTCACGCACGCCCATCCCGACCATATCGGGCTCGCCGGCTGGCTGTGCGAGCGCTTCGGCTTGGCCCTGCTGACCAGCCAGACCAGTTATCTAAGCTGCCTCAACGTCTCGCTCAGCCCCGGCGCGCTCGACGCCAAGCCCTACCGCGACTTCTACCTGCGCCATGGCCTCGATGCGGCGGCAACCCAGCGGGTCGCCACCCAGGGCCACGCGTACCTGAGGATGGTGTCAGGGCTGCCGCCCACCTTCGAGCGCATCGTTGCCGGCGACACGATCGAGATCGGCGGACGCAGCTTCGAGGTGTTGACGGGCAACGGCCACGCGCCCGAGCAGGTGATGCTCTACTGCGCCGCCGACAACGTGTTTCTCGCCGCCGACCAGGTGCTGGCCAAAATCACCCCCAACATTAGCGTGTGGGCGGTGGAGCCCGCCGGCGACCCGCTCGGCCTCTACCTGCGCTCGCTCGGCGAGATCCGCGCGCGCCTTCCCGCCGATGCCTTGGTACTGCCGGGCCACCAGCTGCCGTTCTACGGCCTTAACGCCCGCACGGCCGAGCTGATCGCCCACCACGAGAAGCGCTGCGCGCTGATCGCTGCGGCCTGCCGCGCCGCGCCCCGCTCGGCGGCCGAGCTCGTGCCGGTACTGTTCACGCGCCAGCTCGACCCGCACCAGATGAGCTTCGCCTTCAGCGAGACGCTGGCGCACGTCAACTACATGCTCCGCCGCGGCGAGTTGACATGGGCGAAGGGCAGCGACGCCGTGGAGCGCGTGGTGGCCGCCTGATGGCCGCCGACGAGCGGCTGGGAGGAAAATCGCCGATCAGAATTGTGCGAGGCACCCTGCCGCAGCGTTCCCCGCCCTTGCGCGGGGCGCAGGGCGCGGATGGCAGACGCGAGCGGTCGGAGCCTCGCCACCGGCGTGGCGAAGAGCCATGGAGGAGGGCGAGGATCGGTTGGCGCTTGCCCACCCCTAACAGTCATGTCGGCTGCCGCCACTCCGTGTTGGCTGCGGCCACCCCGCCGCATGAAAGACCTACCCCAACTTGCGC
>JAFMSC010000121.1:0-9356 GCA_017353825.1 Hyphomicrobiaceae bacterium
CCTTACCGGGTGGGACTGGCTCCCACTGAGAAACCGCGCCTTTACACGGCGCACGGAAAAGTTAGGGGATATCTAAATACCTATGCCCGAATCCGAGCGAGGATTGCGTATGCATGCACGCCATTGGGAATGCTTCGACACACCAAAGCAGGCGGCCAAAGCAGGCTGGCCTGTGTGAGGTGGCAAGCCACCATCCGTGTCTCAACACGTCCTCACCGAGCCCGAGCACCATGACGAGGACGACGAAGCGGACTGCGTGGAGGTCATCCAACATGCTTTGTGACAGGCGAATTGCCATCCCAAGATCAACGACGGTCCTTCGCCTTCAGGATGGCGCAAGACCGCCCGTAGTTGCACAACTGCGCGTCCTCCGTTCTGGGACGGCACCAACACCGCGCCTCGGTAAGCGCCCCCGCAGCTAGCGGCCGAGGATGATCGGCGGCCTTTTGGAGTTGGGCGAGCGGCTGTGGTGTAGCCCTTCCGAGACTTGGGGCACCATAGGCAGGGGCGTCGCGGGAGCTCTGTGAACGTGCCGGACGAGAACCAACCTGATTGGGGTGCGTGGGCCCGAGAGGCGGTTCGGCTCATGCAGGAACGCAATGACGCCTGGATGCGAGACTACGGCCGGCAGCCGGGCTGCCGCTATCAGTGGAGTCTCGATGACGCACAGCTCGTGCTCTGGTCCGAGGGCAGCGAGGTTGTGGCTGATATTTGCGTGCTCGGGTCCGCGTCCGAACGCACATTTCTTCGGGCCTGGGGAAACGAGACGATCCCCCCTCATGCGCGACGCGGCCTGGAGAGAGTCCGCGAGTTCGGCGAGAGCAACGCTCTTGGGCTCTTGATCCAGCCGGAGTGGCCAGGAGGTCGAGCGGAAGGGCTTGAGATGGCTGCCGTGGCGGGCAGAATTCTCGATGCCGAGGGCATCTGGGTCGAGCCGAGCGAAGATGTGAAGCTTTTCTTCGCTCTGTCGAGGCTGCGCAAAACACCCCACCAAGCTCGGGCTCGGGCGCGTTTAGGAGCGTACGCGTGCGCTGGTCTAAGAACCGCGCTGGCGGCTCAAACACACGCCAGCGCTCGCGGTTTTCTATGCGCCGGCTTTCCGGCTTCACCCACTTGGGGCGCCTGCCGGACCGATAGGGCGAGTCGAGGCGCTCTTGGACGACGCCTTCGAGACCGAGGTCATGGCCTCGGCGAGGGGACGCGCGGGATCGGCCAAGCTTTCAGAATGGGCAAGCGTTGCCGTCATTCGCATGGGACGCGAGTTGGTCCTTCAGGGGTGACGCCGGTCCTTTGGCGGGATGGCGATCTTGCGGCACAGGAACGTACCTTAGAGTTCGCGCCTGATGACGCGCCAGAACTCCTCCTCCGTCGTCTCGGTCACCGGCCGTCCTGCAGTATTGTACCACCGGCATTGAACTTGCCCCAGCGGGCGACGGTCGCTGAGACGGCGGCCTTGAAGCTGCCGCGCTCACGCTGCAGCGCAGTGAACGGGACCAGCGCCAAGACTGCCGCGAGCACTTGCCCAGCATATCGGGGCCAAACGGGCCTCGCTCCAGCACGAAAACCCGCGTAGGCCGCTCTGGGAGATTTGCTGCCCGCAATCTTATGCCGCAATGGGTAGTCGACGACAAATTTGACCGGTCTCCAGTTGTCTTTACAAATTGGAGAGCAAGACATGCGCCGGGAGGCACCCCTGATTTATGAGATTCGCGTCTAATGAGGCCATCGATGGCAAGGCGGCCCGCCAATACGCGACCGTTCCAAGACCGAGGTCGATCGCCTGCTCAGGAGTCAAACCGTGCAGGTCCTGACACCAGCCGTCGCCGGGCTGCGGCTCGGCTGATCCTCAGGGACGTTCCATGAAGTCGGCCCCGTTCGACTACGCCCGACCTGAAAGCCTGGCCGAGGCTTGCGCAATGCTTGCCGCCGATGAGGACGCGCGTGCAATCGCGGGGGGGCAGAGTCTGATCCCGATGATGGCCATGCGGCTCGCCAGGCCGACCAAGCTCGTGGACATCTATCGCCTGCCCGAGCTGCACGGGATCGGGAGCGACGAGGACAGCGTGACGATCGGCGCTGCCACGCGCCAGGTGGAGGCGGAGCACAGCCCCACCGTGCACGGGCTCCTGCCGTTGCTGGCGAAGGCGCTGCCCTGGGTCGGGCATCCGCCGACCCGCAACCGTGGCACCGTGGGCGGCTCCCTCGCCAACGCCGATCCTGCAGCAGAGATCCCGCTCGTGGCCGTGGCTCTTGGTGCCAAGATCGACGTGACCAACCTCAATGGGGTGACCACATACGACGCCGACGACTTCTTTATCGGACCGATGCTGACGGCGCTCGCGCCGGGCGACTGTCTGAGCGCCGTGCGCTTCCCGCGCTGGCGGCGGGCGTGCGTCGGCTCCGCCTTCCACGAGGTCAGCGCGCGCCGCTCGGATTTCGCCTTCGTCGCCGCGGCGGCTCAGGTTGCTCTCGACCCGGAGGGTCGCATCGCGGGGGCAGCGCTCGGCATCGGCGGGTTGGGTGACCGCCCGGTCCACGTCGACACCACGGCGCTGGGGGGCGAGCGGCCCCAGCAGCTTCTGATCGGGGAGGTGGTGCGGGCCGGGACGCACGAGATCGAAGCCATGTCCGACTTGCAGGCCTCGGCGTCCTATCGGCAGCGCGTCGCCGTTGGGCTCGGCACCCGCGCGTTGCTCGATGCCTGTGTCGATGCCGTCGGAAGGGACGCCGAGGCACGGCGGAGAGGCCTGGCATGAAGGTGGCGCTCAACATCAACGGCGAGACGCGCACGGCGGATTTGGAGCCGCGTAAGACCCTGCTCGACGCGCTGCGCGAGGACTTCGGCCTCGTGGGCACGCGTGCCGGCTGCGAGCACGGTGTATGCGGCGCCTGCTCTGTGCTCATTGACGGCGCCCCCGCCCGCGCCTGTCTGTTGTTCGCGGTCCAGGCCGACGGCTACGTCATCACCACCATCGAGGGAGTCGCGCCGGCGCCAGGAGAGCTGAACGTTGTGCAGGACGCGTTCTGCGAGACGCATGGGCTGCAGTGCGGCTACTGCACGCCTGGCATGATCCTCACGGCGCACGCGCTGCTCGCGCGCAACCCGCATCCGACTCGCCACGACATCGTCCAGGCGATCTCGGGCAATCTCTGCCGCTGCACCGGCTACGGTCAGATCGTGGAGGCCATCGAGCGCGCCGCCGAGCGCCTGCGCGTCGTCAATGCGCAAGAGGCTGCCGGCCATGCCAACGAGGAGGAGCGCGGATGAGCCGGCCCTCGGGTGAGCTGAAATTCGTCTCCGCTAAGCGGCGCGTGCGCGAGGACCGGCGCTTCGTGGCCGGCCGCGGTCGCTACGTGGCCGACATCGCGCTCGACAACATGTTGCACGTCGCCGTGGTGCCGTCGCGCTACCCGGCCGCCCGTATTGTCTCCATCGATGCCAGCGCGGCGCTAGCCATGCCGGGCGTCGCCTACGTGCTCACCGGCGACCGGCTGGCCAATGCCGTCGACCCGCTGTTGAACGGCCTCGATACGCCCAACGTGAAGCGCTACCCGCTGGCCGTTGGGCAGGCACGCTACGTCGGCGAGTGGGTGGCGGCGGTGGTGGCCGACACCCGCGCGCTGGCCGAGGATGCTTGCGAGAAGGTCGTGGTCGAGTACGAACCGCTACCGTTCGTAATCGATACCGAGCAGGCGCTCGACCCATCAAGCCCACCGGTGCATCCTGAGCATGGCTCCAACGTGCTGCTCGACAAGACCTTCGTGTGGGGCGAGGTTGAGCGCGACTTCGCCGAAAGCCCCCGTCAGCTGACCTTCCGCGTGGTCTGGGGCCGCAGCTCGACGGTGCCGATCGAGACCTTTGGAGTTGCCGCGAAATGGGACCCGTGGGGCGAGATCCTCGACGTGTGGGCCTCGATCCAGATGCCCAAGTACCCGGATCAGATCGCACGCGCCCTGCGCATCCCGGCCAACAGTGTGCGCGTGCACCACGACGTTGATGTGGGCGGCAGCTACGGCGTCAAGCGCGGCATCAAGCAGACGGTGCTGACGGCGCACCTTGCCCGCACCCTCGACCGCCCGGTGCGTCTGATCGAGGACCGCCTTGACAACATGCGCGCTGGCGACGCCCACGGCCCGGAGCGCATCTTCGACGTCGAGGTGGCATTCAACGATGAAGGCATCGTGCGCTCCGTAAAGATGCGCGCGCTCGACAACGTCGGCGCCTACGCTGGGCGCTCGCCGTTCCAGCTCGGAAAGCCGATCGGCGCAATTGTGGGCCCCTACCAGATCAAGAGCGTGCAGTATCGTGCGCAGGCAGTCACCTCGAACAAGGCGGCGCAGGAAGCGGTGCGTGGTTTCGGCCAGGCTCCCACCAACTATGCCATCGAGACGGCCATCGATAAGGTGGCGCGGGCAGTCGGACTCGACCGCATCGAGGTGCGCCGGCGCAACTTCATCCGCAAGGAGCAGTTCCCCTATTTGATCCCGAGTGGCACCCAATACGACAGCGGCGACTACCACACCGTCCTCGCCAAGGTCCTGGCACACGCCGACTACGACGGCCTCAAGCGCGAGCAGGCGGAGCTGCGCGCGCGGGGCCTACTCGCCGGCATCGGCATCGCCGCCTGCCTGGAGCCGAGCGGCGGCAACTCCTCCTTCGAGCCGCTGCTCAACGAGAAGAACACCACCACCACCTGGATGGACTCCTGCCGCATCCACGTTGATGCCCTTGGCTTCGTCACCGTCACGATCCACACCACCTCCTCCGGCCAGGGCCACGAGACGCTGGCCGCGACCGTGGTGGGCGAGGTTCTGGAGGTCGACCCGGATCATATCCGGGTGGTGCGGCCCGACTCGCTCGCAAGCCTGCCGTCGAACTCACCGGTGGGCAGCCGCATGGCGATCATGCTTGGCGGCGCGTGCTTCCATGCCGCGCACAAGCTCAAGGACAAGCTCGTCCGCATCGGCGCCAAGCAGCTCGGGCGCCCTGAGAACGAGGTCGCCTATGCGCGCGGTGCGGTGACTGCGGGCGGCGCAACGCTTTCCTGGACCGACCTCATCACCATCGCGCACCGCAACTTCCATCTGCTGCCGGAGGGCATGGAACCGGGGCTTGAGACGATGCACGTCGAGCAGGTACCGACCGGATCGAAGCTGCCGGAGAACGGGCGCGTGCAGATGTACCCATGCCACTCGTTCGAATTCCACCTGATCCTGATCGCCGTCGACCCGCTCACCGGCAAACCTGAGATCCCTCGCTACGTGATCGGCCACGACTGCGGCACCGTCATAAACCCGCACATCGTGCGAGGTATGACCCTGGGCGGCATCGCGCACGGCATCGGCGCGGCCCTGCTGGAGGAGTTCGTCTACGACGGTGAGGGCCAGATGCTCACCCAGAGCTTCATGGACTACCTGCTTCCCTCCGCCCACGAGGTTCCAAAGGTGGAGATCGTTCACCACTGCACGCCCTCACCCTTCACCGTGCTCGGCCAGAAGGGCTCGGGCGAAAGCGGGTACCTGGGCTCCCCCGCGGCAATCTCGGGGGCCATCAACGACGCCGTGGCGCCGCTTGGCATTTCCTTCTCGAAGCTGCCCATCAGGATTGCCGAGATCAGCGACGCCATCGCCGGTGCTGCGGTGTCGCGCGCCGAGGAACAACGATGATCATCGACTGCCACGCCCACCTGGCGCCGCCGAGCCTGATCGCGGCTATCCGCGCAAAGGCTCAAAGCTTCCCCTCGGTCCGCATCACCGACGAAGGCGGCTTCAGCTTCGCTGGCGGCAAGCCGACGCGGCCAGTGTCGAAGCCCCTGAGCGACCTCGCCGGGCGCATCAAGTGGCTGGACGACAACAAGATCGAGCGTCAGGTGATCGGCGGCTGGCTTGACATGTTCGGGTACGAGATCCCAGCCGAGGAGGGCCTGCGCTGGTCCCAACTCATCAACGAGCACCTCGTTGCGGCGGCTGCCCAGCAGCCTCGCTTCATCCCGCTCGCCACGGTTCCGCTGCAGGATGGCGCCTTGGCGGCCCAAGCCCTGCGCGAGGCGCACCGCGCGGGCGTGCGCGGCGCCATGATCGGCACGCAGCCCAAAGGCAAGGGGGGAGTGCTCGACGATCCCTCGCTCCGCCCATTCTGGGAGGCGGCGGACGATGTCGGCTCGTTCGTGTTCATCCATCCTGTGTTCGACAGCGGCGACGACCGCGTGCATGACTATGGTATGGCCAACGCTGTCGGCCGCATCACAGACACGCTGATCGCGGTCTCGCGCCTCATCTATGCCGGACACGTGACGCGCTACCGCAACGCCAAGATCGTCGCCGGGATCGGGGGGGCCGGGCTACCTTATGTGGTTGGTCGGCTGCGGCGCAACTATACGCTCGACAGGGACAAGCTCGCCGATCCCGACGCCGCGCTCGCCGCCATGTACTACGATACCATCGTGCAGGATAAGCGCGCACTGCGCTTCCTGGCCGATGTGGTGGGTTGGGACCGCATCATGATGGGCTCGGACATGCCGTTCCCGATCGGTGACCTCGCGCCCCTCAATATCGTAGAGGAGAGCTCCTTCAGCGCGGCCGAGCGCGCCTCTATCAACGGCGGGCTTGCGGCGCGCCTGCTCGGGTTGTGAGGGCGCGCCCATGAAGCTCGACATCGCTGGCAGTGAGCACATCCCCGGCGCGACTGAGGCCCTGTGGCGTGCGCTCAACGACCCTGCCGTGCTCAGGCGCTGCATTCCGGGCTGCCAGAACATGGAGGAGACCTCGCCCGACGCCTACAAGATTGAGATGCAGCTCAAGGTGGGGGCCGTCAGCGGCTCGTTCCAGGGCGAGATCGCACTCGCCGACAAGGAGCCACCCAAGAGCTGCACCATCTCGGTCTCGGGCGCCGGGTCGCTCGGCCACGGCACCGGCACCGCTCGTTTTACCGTCGAGCCGGACGGCGCAATGAGCCGGCTTGTCTACCAGGGCACGGGCGAGATCGGCGGGCTCGTGGCAGGCGTCGGCCAGCGCATCTTGAAGAGTGCCTCGAAGTATCTCATCGGACGGTTCTTCGTTGCCTTGCGCCAGGAGCTCGAGAACCCGATCCGCACCACCGCTGCCTAGAAAAACGAAGACGCCGGGACGTAGGAGGATCGCCATGCTCAAGAGGACATGGATTGCCGCACTGGTGGTGCTCGCGCTGACACTGCCGCTGGCGCGGGCGCAGACGGCCGCACCGCATAAGCTGTCGATCGTGGTGTTCGGTGCGCCTTCATTGGGCGCCTTCCTGCCGCCGGTCATCGCGGCGCACAAGCTCGACGAGAAGCACGGCCTGTCGATCGCCTTCGAGGAGCGCACGCCTGATGCCTACACGGCGCAGTTCAACTCCGGCGAATTCAAGGTCGGGGGTAGCGCGGCGCTTCTCACGGTGGGGCTCGCAGATATCCGCGGCGTGAAGGTCGCCTACCTCTTCAACCTGTTCGATTTCTGGGGCGGTGTGGTCACCTCGCGACCTGAGATCAAATCGGTGAAGGACCTGGAAGGCAAGGACCTGGCGGCCGCCAAGGGCACCACCAATTACATCATGTTCGACTGGTTCGCGCGCCAGCTCGGCGCGGACCCAACCAAGTTCTCCGTGGTCAATACCGCCACGCCCGGCCTCGTAGGCTACGCGCTCGCCGACCGCGCCAGCGCGGTGCAGCTATGGGAGCCAGCCTATACGCTGCTGCGCGCCAAGAAGCCCGACGTCCGCCTCCTAAATCTCACGATCACGGACAGCTGGCAGAAGTTCGCGGGCAGCATGAATATCCCCTACCTTGGCGTTGCCGCCCATCTCGACTGGATAGAGCAGAACAAGCCGCTCGTCCCCAAGCTCTACGCCACTTACAAGGAAGCAGCGGACTGGGTGGCTGCGAACCCTGACGAGGCCTCCGCGCTGATCGCTCCCAAGGGCACCGCCGAGGACCGCAAGGCGATCGGCGATCTGATCCGCCACAACGACCGGCTCGGCATGAACGTACGCCCGGCGGGCGCATTGAAGGCCGAGATCGGCGCCGTCTACAAGGCAGGGCAGGCGACCGGCTTCCTGCCGGCGACCGAGCCAGCCGCCACCACGATCTACCAGGGACCGCTGCCATGACGATGGCAGACGGGGACTATCGCGAGGAGTGGGCTGAAGGTGGGCGGATGGCGGCAGCCGCCCGCAGGGCGGTAACGAGCGTGCTGCCGTTCGTGGTGGTCGCGGGCGTCTGGCAGTTCGCCGCCCTGTTCTTCCCGCCCTACCTGTTCCCGTCGCTCATCGAGGTGTTCTGGCGCTGCGTCGCGATCCTGACCGATTGGGCGCAGTCCGTAGACGTGCTGGCCACGGTGTTGCGCATCCTGGTCGGACTCACTGGCGCTTTCGTGGTCGGCGCAGTGCTTGCGGTGTTCATGGCTCGCTCAACTGGGATCAAGGACTTCCTGGTGCCGATCCTGAACCTGTTCCAGGGTATCCCGGCGCTCTCCTGGGTGGTGTTCGCGATAATCTGGTTCAAGGGTATCGAGCCGCGCATCCTGTTCATCATGGTGGTGACGACCTTGCCGGCCTTCACGTTCCAGGTGCTTGGCGCGCTGGAGGGCATGCCGCGCGACCTCACCGAGATGGTGATGAGCTTTCGTCCGACGCGGGCCAAGCTGTTCCGCTCGCTGGTACTTCCGGCGATCCTGCCGGACATATTGACCGCATGGAAGGTCAACCTCGGCAACGCCTCGCGCGTGGTGGTGGTGGCCGAGCTGGTCGGCGCCACGGGCGGCGTCGGCTACCAGCTGCTTCAGCAGCAGCAGGTGTTCGACATGGCAGGCGCGCTCGCCTGGACGCTGCAGCTCGTCTTCTTCGTCCTCATCGTGCAGGCCATCATCACCTTGGTCGAGCGGATCGTGTTCCGTTACCGCGCGCCAACGGAGCGTGCGTTATGAGCGACCAGCGCCCCGGACAACTCACGGCGGAGCCCGCCATCTGCCTCGAGCAGGTCTCGAAGGTGTTCGGCAAGCGCGGGCAGAAGCCGTTCGTGGCCGTCGACCGGCTCGGCCTTACCGTGGCGCAGGGGCAGATGCTTGCTCTCCTGGGCAAGACCGGCTGCGGCAAATCGACGATCTTCAACATGATCGCAGGGCTCACCGAGCCGACTTCGGGGCGGGTGCTGGTGGAGGGCCGCAACCCGTTCGCGGAGTTCGAGGCGTTCCGCGGCAGAATCGCGATCGTGTTCCAGAACGACCGCCTCTTGCCTTGGCGCACCGCGATCCAGAACGTGGAACTTGGCCTGGAGATGCTGGGCGTGCGGCGTGACACGCGGCGCGCGACGGCGCAGCGCTGGGTCGATACCCTGGGCCTGCGC
>JAFMSC010000121.1:9366-9711 GCA_017353825.1 Hyphomicrobiaceae bacterium
CGCGTATCGATCGCGCGCGCGTTCGCAACCAACGCTGGCATCCTCCTGTGCGACGAGCCGTTCTCCGCGCTCGACGAGATGACCGCGCGCAAGCTGCGCGGCGAGTTCGTCCGCCTCGTCAAAGAGAACGGCAAGACCGCCGTGTTCATCACCCACTCGATCAACGAGGCGCTGGAGATCGGCGACCGCATCGTGGTCCTGCGCCGCCCGGCCAGCATTGCCGTTGACATGCCGGTCGGCCCCGGGACAACGCTCGATGAGCGCGAAGGCATGCGCTCGAAGATCCAGGGCGTGCTTGTGGACTGATTGATCACTGGCTTGGGCGCGGGATCTTCCGCTAGCTTA
>JAFMSC010000122.1 GCA_017353825.1 Hyphomicrobiaceae bacterium
TGCATCGGCGAGACCGCGGGCGAGCGCCGGGCTGGGCTCACCCTGCCGGTGGCGGGGCGGCAGCTCGCCGCGTCGCTACCCGAAGGGGTGCGAGCGGCTGACACGGTGGTGGCCTACGAACCGGTGTGGGCGATCGGCACCGGGCTCACCCCCACCGCCACCGACGTGGCCGAGGTGCACGGCTTCCTACGCGGGGCCCTGGCGGAGCGCTTCGGCGCCGAGGGCCGCTGCATGCGCATACTCTACGGCGGGTCCGTGAAGCCCGAGAATGCCCGCGAGCTCATGGGCATCGCCAACGTTAACGGCGCTCTCGTGGGCGGGGCGAGCCTCAAGGCGAATGACTTTCTGGCCATCATCGCCGCCTGCGGGCCACGAGCCAATGCTTGACCAGGCGCTGGAACGGCGGCTTAGTGCGCTGGCCTTGGGACTGAACCCCGGTCCCCGTGTCGGACGAGCCAACGGAGCCAACCAAGCGCCATGCTATCGGGCCGCCTGCCCCTCCCGCTCCTCGCTCTTGCCGCGCTGGCCGCCCTGGCGGCGGGGCCGACCAAGGTCCGCGCAGCGCCGCTTGACGCGGAAACCTGCACCAAACTGCAGGGCGAACAGGAGCGGCTTGAGAACGCGGGCGTGGAGAAGGACTTGGCGAAGGGGCCAGTCTGGGCCAAAGCCAACCTCGCGCCCGACAAGCTCGGGCTCGTGCAGCGCTTCATCGAGATCGAGGAGCAGCTTCTGTTCCGTTGCAGGAACAAGGCGATCGTACACCTGCCGCCCGAGAGCGAAGCCCCGGAATCCGCCGAGGACAAGGACGACGACGATAAGGACACGGCTGGCAAAGGGCCAGCGGGCAAGGGCGGCGTAGAGGGCCAGACGCCCAAGAAGGCTGCCGCCGCCGCCAAGCCCGCCAAGGGGGCCGGAGGCTGGAAGAAGGCGCCAGCCAAGTCCGCCGCGCACCCTGAGCTCTCCGCCGCGCCGGGCGTCACGGAGATCGCCAAGCGGCCGGCCAAGGTCAAGGTGGAGGATGCCTACAAAATCCCGCCCCCCGACCCCGACGTCAACCCGTTCGCCGACCAGCTCAAGCTCCCGGCTGACTGAGCCTCTGGGGCCCTTTGTGACCCCGGAATTTCCGTAGAGGCCATGTCCGGGACCCGGCGTCGGCGAGCGCGGCCAAGTCGGGGCCATCGTGCCCGATCATGGGCAAGAGTGCTGGCTCGGCGCGGCATGACCGCCGTGACCTTGCCGGCCTCGCCGTGACCTGCCCGTGATCTGGGCCGTGATCTGGGCCGTGACTTGGGCCGTGACTTGGGCCGTGACCTCGAATGGGTGGCGCGCGCGGGGCAGCTGGTGTAGAAGCCCAGCGAAGTCTCCCAGAGGTGAAGCCCGGCAATGTCGACTGTCCTGCTCATCGTTCACATCATGATCGCGTTCGCGTTGATCGGCGTGGTGCTGCTGCAGCGCTCAGAAGGCGGGGCGCTGGGCATCGGCGGCGGGGCGGGCGGCGTCGTGACCGGTCGGGGCGTGGCGAGCTTCCTCGCCCGCGTCACCGCGGGACTGGCCGGCGCGTTCTTCGTGACCAGCCTGCTGTTGTCGATCCTGGCCTCCCACACTGAGGGGCCGCGTTCGATTCTCGACGTGCCGACGGGGCCACCGGCAAGGACGCAGCCGGGCAAGCCGTCCCCCGACTCCGGCGGGCTGCCGCAGATCGACCTCAACAAGATACCCGGCGGCCCGGTGTCGGAAGGGCAGCCAGGCGGCAGCACCGAGCCGCCGCGCGTGCCGCAGTCAAAGTAGCGGGGCCAAGTAGCGGGGTGCCCGCTCCCAACTAGCCAAGGGCTTGGGAGGGCTGCCGTCGCCCCCAGGGCGGGCGCCGGGCCGCCCGCGGCCAGGCGCCCCGGCAGTGCGGGAAGGCCGCGACGAAAGAGCCTGGGGTCGGGCGAAAAAACCACTCTTCGAATCGCCGCCGTCCGGGGTATTCTGCAAGCCCATGGCGCGGTACATCTTCATTACCGGCGGCGTGGTCTCTTCCCTCGGCAAGGGGCTGGCTTCGGCCGCTCTCGGAGCGCTTCTGCAGGCGCGCGGCTACTCGGTGCGGCTGAGGAAGCTCGACCCCTACCTCAACGTCGATCCCGGCACCATGAGCCCTTACCAGCACGGTGAGGTGTTCGTGACCGATGACGGCGCCGAGACCGATCTCGATCTCGGCCACTACGAGCGCTTCACCGGCGTGCCGGCAAAGAAATCCGACAACATCACCACGGGGCGCATCTACCAACAGATCCTGTGCCGCGAGCGGCGCGGTGATTACCTCGGCGGCACCGTGCAGGTGATTCCGCATGTCACCGACGCCATCAAGGAGTTCATCCTCTCCGGCAACGACGGGTTCGATTTCGTGCTGGTGGAGATCGGCGGTACGGTGGGCGACATCGAGGGCCTGCCGTTCTTCGAGGCCATCCGCCAACTCGGCAACGAGCTGCCGCGTGCGCATTCGGTATTCATCCACCTCACCCTCATCCCCTTCATCCCGAGCGCCGGCGAGCTGAAGACCAAGCCCACGCAGCACTCCGTCAAGGAGCTGCGCTCCATCGGTATCCAGCCCGACATCCTGCTCTGCCGCTGCGACCGGCCGGTTCCGGATTCGGAGCGCCGCAAGATCGCGCTGTTTTGCAACGTGCGCCCCGAGGCGGTGATCCAGGCTCTCGATGTTGCGTCCATCTACGAGGTTCCCCTCGCCTATCACGGCGAGGGCCTGGACGAGCAGGTTCTGGCGGCGTTCGGCATCAAGAACGCGCCGGCGCCCGACCTCGGCACGTGGCATACCATCACCGATGCCATCGCCAATCCCGAGGGCGAGGTGACGATCGCCATCGTCGGCAAGTACACGGGGCTCAAGGACGCCTACAAGTCGCTCAACGAGGCGCTGCTGCATGGCGGCATCGCCAATCGCGTGCGCGTCAAGCTGGAGTGGATCGAGAGCGAGGTGTTCGAGGGCGGCGACCCGGCACCTTACCTGGAGGACGTGCATGGCATCCTGGTGCCGGGCGGGTTCGGCGAGCGCGGCTCGGAGGGCAAAATCCTCGCGGTCCGCTTCGCCCGCACGCGCAAGGTACCCTACTTCGGCATCTGTTTCGGCATGCAGATGGCTGTGATCGAGGCCGCGCGCGACCTCGTGGGCATCACCGGGGCCGGTTCAACCGAGTTCGGGCCTTGCGAGGAGCCGGTGGTGGGCCTGATGACCGAGTGGATGCGCGGCAACGGGCTGGAGACGCGCAAGTCAGGCGGCGACCTGGGGGGCACCATGCGCCTTGGCACCTACCCGGCGATGCTGGCCAAGGGCAGCCGGGCGGCCCGCATTTACGGCGCGACCCGGATCCAGGAGCGCCACCGCCACCGCTACGAGGTGAACACGCGCTATCGCCCGCGGCTGGAGGGGGCGGGTGTGCGCTTCTCCGGCATGTCGCCCGACGGGCTCTTGCCGGAGATCATCGAGCTCTCCGACCACCCCTGGTTCATCGGCGTCCAGTTCCATCCCGAGCTCAGATCGCGCCCCTTCGACCCTCACCCCCTCTTCAAATCCTTTATCGCCGCGGCGGTGGAGCAGAGCCGGCTGGTGTAAGCGGCAATCTTGGTCGGCTCATTGGAAGGGGGAGCGCTGGCTGGTTCCAGACCGAGCCCACCCCCGAAGAGCGTGAAACTGGGCCCCCTGTCTTGGCGTCGTCTTGGCGTCGTCTTGGCGTCGTCTTGGCCTGGTCTTCGCGTCGTCTGGGCGTCGCCTGGGCGTCGTCTTGGCGTCGGCTGGGCGTCGTCTTGCCGGGGGCTGAGGCATGCGGCGGGCTCGTGCCTTGTTCGGCGTCGTCCCCCCGAAGGCGGGCGTGAGCCCGCAGCGGAAAGGGGCACCGGGCATCGGGTCGGACCGCATGCGGGGGCGTTGGTTCTTCTCGCCAGCTTGCTGGCGAGGGTCCGACCCATCGCCCCTCGCGCGCGGGCCAAGTCGGGAGCATAATCGCCGCGCGTTGACACGCGTCTGTCACGTGAGGGCTGCACAAGCGTCCGTCAGAAGGCATCCATCCGATGGGGGGAGCATACATGAGAAGACGGGAGGCATATCTGGGCTGGCTGGCTGCGGCCAGCGTTCTGCTGATGGCTGACGCGGCTTTGGCCGAGACCGAAATTCAATGGTGGCACGCGATGACCGGGGGCAACAACGAGGTCGTCGTCAAGCTGGCCAACGACTTCAATGCCAGCCAGAAGGACTACAAGGTGGTGCCGAGCTATCGCGGAGGCTATGCCGATACGCTCAACGCAGGCATCGCCGCGTTCCGGGCCGGCCAGGCGCCGCATATCCTGCAGGTGTTCGAGGTGGGCACGGCCACCATGATGGCGGCCACGGGCGCGGTGAAGCCCGTGCACGTGCTGATGAAGGAGGCGGGCGAGTCGTTCGACCCCAAGGCCTACCTGCCGACCATCACCGGCTACTATTCAACGAGCAAGGGCGAGATGCTCTCGTTCCCCTTCAACTCGTCGAGCACGGTGATGTGGTACAACAAAGACGCCTTCCGCAAGGCCGGGCTCGACCCCGAGAAGCCGCCCAGGACCTGGCCCGAGGTGTTCGAGGCCGCCAAAAAGCTCAGGGCATCCGGCCATCCCAGCTGCGGCTTCAGCAACGCCTGGACAACCTGGGTGAACCTGGAGCAGCTGTCGGCCTGGCACAACCTGCCGCTCGCAACTAAGGCCAACGGCATGGACGGCTTCGACACCGAGCTCAAGTTCAACGGTCCGCTGCAGGTGAAGCACCTGGAGACGCTGGTCGAACTGCAGAAAGACAAGACCTACGACTACTCGGGCCGCACCTCCACCGGCGAGGGCCGGTTCACCTCGGGCGAGTGCCCCATCTTCCTCACCTCGTCGGCGTTCTTCGGCAACGTCAGGGGTAACGCCAAGTTCGAGTTCGGCAATGCGCCCATGCCGTACTACCCCGATGTCGCTGGTGCGCCGCAGAACTCGATTATCGGCGGCGCCTCGCTGTGGGTGATGGGCGGCAAGACCGCCAACGAGTACAAGGGCGTGGCCAAGTTTTTCGCCTTCCTGTCAGACACCGACCGGCAGGTGGAGATCCACAAGCTCTCGGGCTATCTGCCGATCACCAAGGCCGCCTATGAAAAAGCCAAGGAGTCCGGCTACTACAAGGAGTTCCCCTATCTGGAGACGCCGCTCCTGGAGCTCGTCAACAAAGAGCCCACGGAGAACTCGCGCGGACTTCGCCTTGGCAACATGGTGCAGCTGCGCGAGCTGTGGTCGGAGGAGATCGAGGCTGCGCTTGTGGGCAAGAAGTCGGCCAAGCAGGCGCTCGACGACGCGGTTGCCCGCGGCAACGCCATGCTGCGCCAGTTCGAGCGCACCGTGGCGCGCTGAGGCGGTGCGAGGGTGTGTCAGACCCAGAGGGTCACAAAAGGAGCCCCGAGGGTCCCAGAGGAGGCCCAGGGGAGCCCCAGGGGAGCCCCAGGGGAGCCCAGGGGAGTCTCAGAGGGCCTCAGAGGGTCTGAACACCTTACGCGTTGCCGAGTGTGACGCGGGTGTGCTAGCCACGCCCACCATTAGGGCGGCGCGGGGGCGCAGCCCACCATTCAAGGACAACACGGGATGGCCGAGAGCAAAGCCGGCAACGGCGGCAACGCAACTCCTCCGCCTGCGGGCCCAGGGGAGCAGCAGGTGCAGGTGCGGGTGCTCGCGCAGTACATCAAGGACCTCTCGTTCGAGAGCCCCAACGTGCACAAACTGTTCGAAGGCGGGGCCGAGGCGCCAAACCTGCGCGTCGAGGTGAACGTCGGCGCAAGCAAGGTCTCCAATACCTCGTTCGAGAGCGTTATCAATTTCAAGGCCGAGGCGACCAATAAGCTCGGCACAATCTACGATCTTGAACTGGCCTACGCCGGCATGTTCCAGGTCGAGAACCTCCCGGAGCCGGCCATGGAGCCGTTTCTGCTGATCGACTGCCCCACGCTATTGTTCCCGTTCGTGCGCCGCCTGGTATCCGACTTGACGCGCGAGGGCGGTTTCCCGCCGCTGCTCCTGGACCCCATCAACTTCGCCAACCTGTTCGCCAAGCGCCAGCAGGAGCGGGCGCAGGGGCAGGCCAAGCCGGCCGGCTGAGGTCGCCGGCGTCAGACCCCTCGTCTCCCGGCTTGCCTTTCAGGTCGGCACGTCGGAAGCGCGGGGCTTTGACCCCGGCGCCAACTCGCCGCTGTCGTCTTCGTCATCCTCTCCCTCGCAGGACACGGGCAGCTCGGAGTCGAGCGCCCAGCAGTACATCTTCGCGTGCACGCGCGCCGCGCCTGGGCTCGCCGAGCCCAGCATGACAAGCCCCGCCAGCGCGAGGCAATAGAAGATTCGCATCCCCCGTCTCCGGCTATCCCAGCCAGGCTACTCCGAAGCAGACCAGCAGCAGGCCCAGGAGGCCGATCGAGGCCCGGTCCCGCACCGCGAAGGCCACAGGATCGTCCATCATCTCCCCGCGCACGCTGACGAGCCAGATGCGCACGACGAACAGGAAGACGAGCGGCGGAAACCCCCAAAGTGCGGCCGTGGTGCCGTAGAAGCTGCTGCGGAACGCCTCCTCCACAATGTAGAGGACCATGATCATGACCGCACCGACGCCCGCCGACAAGCCCACGGTGAGCACCATGGGAGCGTCGACCGGCCGGTAGCCGCGACCGTTCAGGCCATAAGTCTTGTGGGCGATGGCCCTGCTGATCTCGGTATACCGCTTAGCATAGCTGAGCGAGGAGAACAGGAACATCGAAAAAACGAACAGCCACGGCGAGGGCGGCGCGTCGGCCGCGACCACGCCGAGCCCGAGCCTAATGGTAAAGAGCGTTGCCAGCGTGAAGCCGTCGAGGAAGGGAACCGTCCTCACGAACAGCGAGTAAGCGAGCGTCAGCGCCAGATAGAGGAGGAGCGTGGCGCAGGTCTGCCACGACACCAAGCCGCCCAGCGCCAAGCCTGCCGGGATCAGCACCAGGGCCACGACGAGGGCTCGTGCTGCCGAGAGGCGCCCACTGGCAATGGGCCGCTCCTTCTTCGACCAGTGGGCGCGGTCGTCGGCAACGTCCCAGACGTCGTTGAGGATGTAGGTGCCGCAGGCGAGTGCGGTGAGCGCCAGGAAGGCCAGCAGCGTGTCATTGATCTCCGACACATGCGTGAACCGTCCAGAGAGGACGAGCGGCACGAACACCAGGGTGTTCTTGATGCTCTGGTGCAGGCGCAGGGTCTTGGCCAGCTCCCCGACCACCGAGATGCGGGCACCCGGCTCCTCGCGCGCGGCGACGTTGACATCGGGCGCAAGGCGCCGCGTCAGCACGCCGGCAGGCGCATTCCAGACGATGCGCACCGCGCCGCGGCGGCTCACGACGGCATCATAGCCGTCGGGGAAGCGCTCCAGCGCCAGCGCCGCGCCGCGTTGCGTGCGGACGCCATCCGGCACCACGATCGTTCCGGCGATGCCGGCATGACGCGCCGCGAGCGCGCCGAGCAGTGGCGAGCATCTGCGGGTCGCCAGATAGAGAGGCCGCCGCTCAGCTGTTGCGCGCTCGGCAAGGCCGGCCAGACGTGGGCTCAGCGACAGGCAAGAGTCGATGCCAGCTTCCACCAGCCTGCGCTCGACGTGCTGGCGTTCGCTAAGCAGCCACCCCAGTACCTGCAGCACGCGAGCAAGCGATGCCTTCACATAGGCGAACAGGGCGATGATGAGGAGACTGGCGCCGCCGCCGGCCAGCTCCTCGTCAACGACGAAGGGGACCCCCGCCTCGGCAGACAATCCGCCCTCGGGTACGCGTGCACCGTCGTCCATGGCGCCATCCTCCCACGCGCCTGCAGCGCCGGGGGCCATCCGGCCGCTACGGGCCGCAGCGAAGCGTGCCCAAGCTTGAGTGAACCCTGGATGAACTCCAGGCACGCCGAACCGGAGGACGGTTGGCCTTTGCGAGCCCACGGCGGTGAGCGTTCCAATCTCAGCGAGGAGATGCGCCGGCAAACGTGCCGACGAAGTGAAAGAGGACCTGGCGGCGGAGGGGGCGGTCGCGGTGCTCGATAAGATAGATCGCCTGCCAGGTGCCGAGCTGAGCACGACCGCCGAGCACCGGCACGCCGAGGCTGGCCGAGGTGAGCATGGTCTTGATGTGAGCGGGCATGTCGTCTGGGCCCTCGACAGCGTGGCGGTAGCGGCCAGAGCGCGGCGCCGTCCGCTCGAGCGCCGTCATCAGGTCGCTTAGCACGTCCGGATCGGCGTTCTCCTGGACGGTCAGGGACGCCGACGTGTGGCGGATGAAGAGCGTGATGAGCCCGTCCTGGGCGCCAATGGAGGCGAGCCACGCGCCGACCTGCGCCGTCACGTCGATGAAGCCCGGCCCCTTGGTGTCGACCCGGATGAGATGATGGGCTTGTCGCAGCACGGATGAGCTCCACTGCCCCGCCAAATCGGTCCTCATACAACTCAACATGCACCTCAACACGCGCGCCGCCACCGCGCAAATCTTGCCATGTGCGGCATCGCCCAATCAGGCTAAGCCGTTGTGATGTGGATAAGAATTAACCAAAGCTTTACATGCTGAATGCGATCCTCCGCGGCGTTCTTGCGCCCCCGCACACGCCCCGCGCACGGGTCCAAGCTGAGCCTCGGGCTTGCGGGGCACTCCGGGCTCTTCTGCGCGGAGCGCATCTGGCATTGATCCTCGCATGCGTAACCACCACCGGACCACTATGCCGTCTTCCGAATACGCACAGACCCGTCCGGAGGAGCCACACGCCGGCATCGGCGCCGACGGGGCGGCCGGCGGCCGACACGGGGAAGGGCGGTGGGCGCAGGCCCAGGCGTTGGGCGCGAATGAGCCGTGGGACGCGACCTCAGCCGAGGCCCTGACCCGCCTCTACGAGTCGGAGGAGGGGAACCTCTCCAGGCCGGCCGCATGGGACCGCGCGAGCCGCGCGCAGGCGAGGTCGACGAAGCGCGGCGCCCCGAGCATGGAACGCGAGGCAGAGCCTGCCCACGCAACGTGGCTGGAGGCGCATCTGTCCCGCCTTACCAAGCGCCTGCAGGACTCGCTGAGCCAGGCCAGCCCGGCGAGGTCGTTCGGCGCGTTGAACGAACGCCTCGACGCCATCGAGCAGCGCTTCAGTGCGGCCCTCGGCCGTGTCGCCCAGCGCACAGATCTTGACGGTCTCAAGTCCATCGAGAGCGACGTGATGGAACTGGCAGCGCAGCTCGATCGCGCGCGTGACCGCCTGGACCAGATTGGTGCCATCGACGACGAGGTGCGCACTCTGGCCCGCCGGTTCGACGAAGTTGGCGAGCAGCGCGCCGCCGCCTTGGAGAAGCTCTTGCGCGACTGCATCGCCGAGTGGCGCGAGGGCGAGCAACGCACCGCCGGTGCGCTCCGCAACCTGGAAGAGGCCATCAACCGTCTGGGCGACAGCGTGGACGCTATGGAGGCATCAAAGCCGGCGCCCGACCTCAGCGTTGCCGCACTTGCAGGTTCCGGCCCGCAGCGGACGGCCGATACCTTAAGCCCCCTGTCGCGGCTGCCCGCGGGAGGCGCATGGACGCCGGCGCCGCACTTCTATCACGCGACGCTGGATGCGGCCGACTATGCTCCGAAGCCGACGGGGGACGGGTCGCCGCCGGCGTTCCGTGAGTTGGCCGCGAGCGCGCAAGACCC